>CALMZQ010000026.1 GCA_937870915.1 uncultured Ignavibacteria bacterium | reverse complement strand
TACGACTACCGGCGGAATCATCCCCAATGTCGTTCGTCCTACGCAAGCAAATCAGATGTTGTTTGCGTGGAACTATGCAAACTGTACGCCGCACATGCCCCTTCATCAGTTGCAGATACTTCGTTTGTATAACACCGAGGATGAGTACAGAGTAGACCCGGAGTATTGCCAAGCAAACGTCGATTGGAACAAGGCGCAAAATGTCTACCTCTATTCTACCTCGCCGGAGCAAGCGCTGTCAACCAAGCTCACTCTTACCGAGGGCACGGGTTGGTATGTGTGGAGGGTTCGTCCCATTGGAAATCTCTATGAGGGGGGGATGGCCAATGATTCGAACTACGGCGTCTGGTCGGTAGCGGCAGAGCAGGATGATGCCTTCAACAACGGACCGGGAGGACTTGCGATTGGTTCGCAAACTGGGATTACAAGCGGCAGTTCAGGTACAGCACTTTCATTGTACAAGGCATCGTTCTTCTATGAGCAATTCGATGCTGATAAGAACTGGCGTCATGATCGTGTGTTTGTCGAGGACAGGCAAGGGGGGAATGGTATTGCCGAGAGCATCACGTATGCAACAACAGCCCTTTCTCCAGTACAGACACAGAGGAGAAGTCAGGCAACGAATAGGGTAGTGGTGCAGAGTACGATACTGGACTACCAGGGTAGGCCACTGCTGAACGTGTTGCCAACACCAAAGTCTACGACGGGTGACGACGTATTGTCGTACGCGACGGGCTTTGCACTTGCACCCTCTGACGGACTCTATCGTGCGAAACACTTTGATGGTGCGACGAACTTCACAGACCCGGATAAGATGCGCTCCCGACGTGACTCCGGGAGAGTAAGGCTCCCGACGTGACTCCGGGATAGTAAGGCTCCCGACGTTGTTCATCATCGCAATTACGAATTGACGCAATGACGATATGACCGGAGTAACACGCACCGGCACCCCCCCCCTCCCTAGCGAAGCGTGAGGGAGGGGGATGGGGGGAGAGTTCTTGCTTGGCCGGGCTTTAGCCCGACGACACACTGCCACTCAATCCTCCCTTCGGCAGGACAGGCTCCGCTCGTAGTGACGCTACCTCCTCAAATCCACTCGGAGTGACGCTACCACTCAATCCACCCTTCGGCAGGACAGGCTCCGCTCGGGGTGACGCACCCCATACAAACGCAAAAAGCCGCATCAATGATGCGGCTTTGCAAATACGTCGTGGACCCGTAGGGAGTCGAACCCCAAACCTTCTGATTCGTAGTCAGATGCTCTATCCAGTTGAGCTACGGGTCCTTGTGGCCGTATTAGGCCTTTGCTTCGAGCTTGCGAACGGCCATCGTGAGACGACTCTTCTTATTCGCTGCGTTGTTCTTCTTGATAATGCCACGTGCAGCTGTGCGGTCGAGAATGCTGAATGCCTTCCTGAGCGCCTCTTGTGCTACTTCAAGTGTTGTAGCTGTACGAACGGCCTTGATGACCTCGCGAAGCTGCTTCTTGTTGCCGCGGTTGTAGATCTTGCGCTTGCGTGTTTGACGAATGCGCTTGATTGCTGACTTGTGATGTGCCATGGCCTGGTTTTGCGTCGATTGTAATGACAGGGCCACAAAGATAGGGAAAGTCAAGAACCTGACAAATCGTTGGCCAAAATCGTTGTTGGTTCTGGCTAGATTTGCACCATGACGTTGTTCGAACAACTGGCATCCCTACAAACAGAAGCGATAAATCCCCGTACCACGGAGATCGATCTGGCCTCCACGCGAGATGTGGTTGCCATGCTCCATGCCGAAGACCGCACAGTGGCCGATGCCGTGGGACTGACGCTGGATGATTTGGCTTCTGCCGTGGACCTTGTGTCTGCTGCGTTTGAAGTGGGTGGACGTCTTTTATATGTAGGCGCTGGTACGTCCGGACGTCTGGGCGTGGTGGATGCGTCTGAAATGCCCCCTACCTATGGCACCCAACCTGATATGGTGCAAGGACTTATCGCGGGTGGACAGAATGCGATGTTCAGGTCTGTAGAGGGGGCTGAAGACTCCCCGGAACAGGCTGCTGCGGACCTCATGGCAATCTCACCGTACCCACTCACGAGTGCCGATGTGGTCTGCGGCATCACGGCCTCGGGACGAACGCCATATGTTCTTGGTGCCATACGCTACGCTCTCAGCCTTGGTTGCCCTACCATCCTCGTAAGCACCAACCCCAAAGATGTGGTGCGTAAGCATTGCCCGGAAGCACAGGTTCTGATCTGTCCGGTGGTTGGACCGGAACCGATTACGGGCTCCACACGCATGAAATCCGGCACAGCCCAAAAAATGATCCTCAACATGATCACTACGGCCTCCATGGTCCGTATCGGAAAAACGTACGGTAACGTGATGGTGGATCTCCAACTCACAAATGAAAAGCTTGTCGAACGCGCCCGAAAGATCGTAATGACCCTCGGTAATGTTGATTATGAAGGGGCTTCCCAACTCCTCACCGCTGCAGATGGTCACGTTAAAACTGCCTTGGTGATGGCTGCCCACTCCTGCTCACGAGAAGAAGCTGTCATACGTCTCACCTCAGCCAACGGCCACGTCCGCATCGCTCTCCAAAAGTGAGTCATTTCGTCTTTTCGTCATTTCGTCATACCGTCATACCGTCATACCGTCATACCGTCATACCGTCATACCGCCATACCGTCATTTCGTCATTTCGTCATACCGTCATTGGCTCTAAGTGGAAACAATCGTAGACTTCATCCTGCACATCGACGTTCACCTAGCGGCCCTCACGGCTCAGTATGGTATGTGGACCTATGCCATACTCTTCCTGATCGTGTTTGCAGAGACTGGTCTGGTGGTAACGCCGTTTCTTCCGGGCGACTCTATGCTCTTTGCCGCCGGGGCCATATGCTCTCTTGGCTCGATGGATGTAATGATGCTCATGGGGCTCCTGATGATCGCTGCTATCCTTGGTGACAGTGTGAACTACGCAATAGGGAAAAACGTGGGACCCCGGTTGTTCTCGAGTTCGTCGTCGAAATTGTTGAATAAACAACATCTCGACAGGACACACGCCTTCTACGAAAAACATGGCGGAAAGACGATCATTCTTGCGCGGTTTATGCCCATTATCAGAACGTTTGCCCCCTTTGTTGCAGGAGTGGGGTCAATGCGCTACCAAACGTTCTTTGTCTATAATGTGGTAGGGGCCATCGTCTGGGTTGCTTCGTTCACTATGCTTGGCTATTTCTTCGGAAATCAGCCCCTTGTAAAGAAGAATTTTACGCTTGTGATCGGTGCCATCATTGTGATCAGTGTACTTCCTGCGATATGGGAGATCATTCGCACGAAAAAGGAATTGTAAATTGACGTCCTGCTTGGATGGCGAAATTGGCAGACGCACGAGACTTAAAATCTCGTATCCCGTAAGGGGTGTGCGGGTTCAAGCCCCGCTCCAAGCACTTGCACCACACTATTGAATTCGGTTGTTTCATGCATCTACTTCTGCGATCGGTCCTGGTTCTCCTTGCCTTGTTCGCTGCCGGTACGGACCTTCGATCACAAAAGCTGTTTACCCGACTGCCCTATTCCGAGACGGGTGTTGAATACCGGCAGATATTCAACCGGATTAATGTCTCCAAGGACTCCATGAGCCGCATCAACACCATGGTGCCGGGCTGTGGAGTTGCGATCGGCGATTTCTCGGGTGATGGTAAACCAGACCTGGTGTTCTCGAGTATCGTTGGCCTTGGATTCTATCGTAATGAGGGAAACTGGAAATTCACGGACGTTACTCCGAAGATCGGTTACCCAAATGATTCGCTGCAGTTCTCCACTGGTGTAAACCTCGTTGATATTGATGCCGATGGAGATCTGGATCTTTTCGTTGCTCGCTGGCAGAACACCTGCCGGTTGCTTATCAACGATGGCAAGGGCGGGTTCACGGAACAGGCCGCCGCCTATGGACTCAACTTTTCTGATGAAACGGTCAATAGCGCATTCTTTGATTATGATGGAGACGGACTCCTCGACTGTTATCTGGTGGTCTACTCAAACTTCTATGCTCTTGTAAGCGTGAACAAACGCAACGATAGTATAGTTGGTGCTGAATCAGCGGAACGTCAGCGCGCCGGAATGTCTGTTCCAAAATTCGAGGCAGAGAGTGGCTTCGGTCGCGATGAACAGCTCCAAAAGTTCCGCGAGATGTCGCCCTCGGAGCTCCGCCACAACGGCCACACGGATAAACTCTACAAGAATCTGGGTAATGGAACATTTCGCGACGTGTCCTATGAGTCGTGGATAGAAGATGAAGGAATGGGGCTTTCGGCTACTGTTTCTGATATCAATCTTGATGGTTTGCCCGACCTCTATGTTGCCAACGACTTTAATTCTTCGGACCTCATCTATCTCAACAATGGAGATGGAACGTTTGCCGAAAGCATGATGAAGATGACGCGCCGCGCGTCTGTCTTTAGCATGGGGAGCGATATCGCCGATCTTAACCGCGATGGCCTACCTGATATTATCACCACAGACATGTTACCGAACAATCATTTCCGTCGCATTCTAAATGCAGGGAATAACGGTGATATGTCCATTCATAACCCTACGTACGATTCCAATCAGGTGTCGAGGAACATGGTGCAGCTCAATCGTGGCTACAACCAGTTCTCTGATATCGGCTACATGACGAACATGGCGGCTACAGACTGGAGCTGGGCGTGCTTGATGAATGACTTTGATTTGGATGGTCTCACAGATGTGTTTGTAGCCAACGGCTACACATCCGACCTCTCCAATCAAGACTATATCTACAACATCAACCTCCGTCAGTCAGGAATCATACCACAAATGGGATTCCTCACAGAACCAAACGTGATGTTCCGTCAACGCGGGAACCTCGACTTCGAGATGGTAGGAGAGGAATGGGGCGTTGCAGACACAAGCACAACCTTTGGTGCCGCGTATGGAGATCTCGACGGTGATGGTGATCTCGATCTGGTTGTTGCTAACATGGACACTGTTCCGTTCCTGTATCGTAATAATGCAGTTGAACAGAAGCGTGGTGCGTTTGTATGCCTCACGTTCAAAGGTGCTAAGGGAAACACTAGTGGTCTTGGGGCCAAGGTGCGTGTTGTTGCAGGCGGCGCATCGTACTATCGCGAACAATTCCTTGTGCGCGGATATCAGTCGCGCATGGATGACAAGATGTCGATTGGCCTAGGTGCAGCCCAGATCATCGACTCAGTAATCGTGCAGTGGCCTGATGGTCCGGTTCAGGTGTTCACACAACAACCTGTGAACACCACCATTGCTCTCGACCATGCCAACGCTGCGCCGGCCGGAGTATCGCCGTTTCAACTGTTGGAGGTTGCGAAGCCCCTTTTCACCGATGCCAGTGGAACGAGTGGTTTGAACTTCCGTCACAGCGAAAACTACTTTGATGATTTTAAGCGCTACCGGCTTATGCCCACGCGTGTGTCGTGGGGCGGCCCGGCCGTAGCAGTTGGAGACATTAACAACGACGGACTTGATGACGTTGTTTTTGGCAATTCCATGGGCCGGAGTATTGCAACCTACGTGCAAACAACTCCTGGTTCCTTTGCGAAGACCAACGTGGGGCTTGATGGTGTTGATACAACATATGAAACACAAACGCTGGTATTGATCGATATCGACAACGATGGAGACAGAGATCTCCTTGTTGGTGGCGGTGGAGCCGAGTTTGCCGAGGATGATGTAGAGCGAGGTCTACGCATCTATATCAACAATGGCAAGGGGCAGATGAAGCGTATGACGTCCGGTGTGCCGCTCATAAGCACCAATGCCTCCACAATCAATGCCTGTGATTTTGATGCCGACGGTGACTTTGATGTCTTCATTGGCGGTGGGGTAGAGGCTGATAGATACCCTATGCCATCCAAGAGCTATCTCCTGGCCAATAATGGGAAGGGCGTCTTTACCGACGTTACGGATCAGGTATTGCCGGGCGTGCGAAATTTGGGGATCATTCGTTCTGCACTTTGGTCGGACGTTGACAACGACGGAAGATTCGACCTACTCCTTAATGGGGAGTGGATGCCCCTTACCATCCTGCATAATGACGGCGCTACCTTCTCCAATGTCACCGAGAAGGCTGGACTAGCAAATACAACCGGATGGTGGTACAGTCTCATGGGTGCCGATGTTGATAACGACGGAGACATGGACTATGTGGCCGGCAATCTCGGTCGGAACTCTCGGTACCAGGCCACAACCGAACATCCCATTGAGCTCTGGGCTGCAGACTTCGACGATAATGGCAGCATAGATCCACTCATAACATGGTGGTTCGAAGGAAAACGTCACCTCATCCGAGACAGAGGCAAGATCTTCTCACAGATGCCTACACTCAACCGGAGGTTCAACGAGTTTATTGACTTTGCCGTTGCACCGCTAGAAAAGGTGGTAGATCAGGAGCTCCTAGATTCCTGCTATCACCGGGCAGCTGTGCTCATGGAGTCGGTAGTGTTAATTAATGACGGAACCGGTAGGTTCACTGTTCGCCCCCTCCCTGTTGAGGCACAGATATCTCCGATTCTTGGGATTGAGGCAATTGACCTCAATGGAGACGAGTGGGTAGATCTCGTTACAGCCGGTAATATGTATGGGGCTGAAGACGACGTAGTGCGATATGATGCTGGTAAGGGGCTTGTGATGTTTGGGAAGGGCGATGGGACCTTTACGCCAGTTTCTCTTCCGGAGTCGGGTTTTGTGACCCAATTCGATGCTAGGGGGCTTGTCAGCATCCGGAATCCAGGAAAAACCGATGTCCCACTCATATTAATATCCGCCGTAAACCAAGACAATGCAATGACTTACCTTCCACTTGTCCCTGGTATCCGGGTACAAAAAGTGAATCCCATGAAGATGACCTCTGTTGTATTTGAGGTTGGAACTGGCAAACGTAGGGCCGAGATCTATTGTGGATCTGCTTACAGAAGCCAAACGAGTTGCAATGTCTTGGTGCCTCCTGGGGCAATTTCCGGGACTTCCTACATGGGGAATAAAAAGGCCGGCTCCATCTCGGTAACAAAACAGTAGAAAATCTATTGTACAAACTGGCGATTGTGTCTATTTTACACGATCATGGTCGGAAGCCTTCGACCTGAGGGGTCGCGTTTTACATGAATCGCGTTAGAAAATCAACAACAAACTGCACGTACAATTTTAACTTTTTGGTGGAAAACCTATGAAAAGGATCTACTCCTTTCTCTTGGGGTTGATGGTCGTTGCTGGCACGCTTGGCTTCACTACAGAAGCTCAGTCCCAGTATTGTAGGCCTCAGCTTCAGCCGGGGTTCTGGGGACAAGGCATCACCTTCTTCTCACTTGGAACGTTCTCGCTAAGCTCGCCTGGTGGTGACTATGCGAATCAAACAGGGTACTCGTACTACACAGCCAGAAACATTGTGGCTGCCCGTAACACTCCCTTGACGGTTCAGATTCTCACGAATGCTTTCTCGTCCAAGGCCTATTCGATTTGGATCGACCTTGACCAAGATGGCATCTTTACTACGCAAGAACGCCTTCTTTGTGCCTTGGATAATGTGTTCAGCACAAGTCCTTGGACGTCTTCGCTAACAATCCCATGTACGGCCAGGACGGGTATCACTCGTCTCCGTGTCTTCTTCATGTCCTATCAGGGTGTTTGCCCACAGGATCCATGCGTCTTCCCAGGCTTTGTTCAGGGTGAGTGCGAAGACTACAACATTGACATCATCGGTGACTTCGTCTCCTCCTTCCCTGACGACACACCGGACACCTTTAACATTCTGCCAAAGGGCAACATCTACGACGGTTCTACTCCCTCACGTCCAAAGCCAAGCATGTGGCTTCGCGCTGGAAGGGCAAACCAGACCTTCACGATCAAGTACCGCATGATCGGACCACTTCCGATCACTGACACTGTGTACTCGGCTGACTGGACGGCTACAGGCCCTTCTACAGGTACATTCCCAGCTACATTCGTCTCCTCACCTACGGTGGCTTCAGGTCCACTGGCCGGTGCCGGAGGCGCACTGAATACAACTTCTGCAATCGGTGGCGAGTACACCCTTCTTGTTGAATCTATCGGTGCCGGAAACAGTTGCAGTAACGTCTACACGCGGTCATTTACAATCGCTGTTAATAGAGATATCGCAACGCGTGGTATTCGTTCCCCTCAGACAAATGAGTTGCCACGTCGATACAAGTATCCAAACACAACTCCAATTCCGGTAGAAGCAATCTTCCAGAACTCTGGCCTAGACACCGTGAAGTCTTTCCGTGGTGTTGCAGTATTGACTGGCCCATCAGGAACGGAAGTCTACCGTGATACGATCGTCCTGAATGAAAACCTCATTCCGGGTGGTCGTCTTACAGAAGCTTTCGAGAGCTTTATTCCATTCATACCACACCCTGTAGGTCTCTACAAGGCAACCATCTGTGCGGAACTGCTCACTCCGTTCCCTGACGAGAATCCGTTCAACGATTGTATTCCTCGTCCAGGTTTACCTGAGTGGATGTTTGAGGTTGGATATAACGAAGAGCCAGCGATTACTTCGGTAACTGTTCCAAATGGTACACAACCGCTCTTTGCAAACCGTCCATTCCGTCCGGAAGCCATATACGAGAATAATGGTATCCAGGATCTTTCAAACGTTCCAGTACGCCTGATCGTTACAAAAATCGGCTCGGGCTTGGTTGTGTACAATCAGCCGGGGATCGTGCCGGACATCGCTGCCGGTCAGTTCAACAAAGCGATCTATACCTTCCCGGCATTTACGCCAACGGAAGGTGGAGAGTATCGCTTCTGCTTCCGTGTTGAATATCCTGGTGATCCAATCGCCACGAACAATGAGATCTGTGTAGATCGTACGATCCAATCGAATCTTGCCGGCGTGTATACGATTGGCACAACAAAGCCGGGACCACGTAACTACCTTACAATTGATGCAGCTCTCAATGATCTGTACCTCCGTGGTATGAGTGCTTCCGTTACATTCGAATTCACGGATGCGTCCTATACACAGACAAGTACGGGCATCACGAATGCTGCGATCGATCTTTCATCGCGCATCATCGGCCTGAGCTCAACGAACACTCTTACCTTCAAGCCAAGTCTTGAGCGTTCGATCAACAAGTCTTCGGTCACGATCAACATGGTAACGGAGTCCGGTATCGGTGTGCTGTTTGGTCAGAACATCAATCCGGCCAACATCAATGCCATCCAGCGTCAGACCTACTTCGGAAATGCCCAGAATGCAAATTCTGCGGGCTACATCACCTTTGACGGTGGTGCCCAGAAGTCACTTCGGTTTACGATGCGCAAAACGGTTGTTCCGTCATTCCCATCGCCATTCGTTTCTGTGTTCTACCTTGGTTCGGGTTCTTCGAACATCCAAGTCAAGAACTGTATCATTAACAACGCAGATGGTGTAACTCCTAGTTATGCTACGTCCCTTCCGCAGGTGCAGTTCAACTCGGGTTCGAACCAGTTCCGCTTTGAAGGCAATACGCGCAGCACAACGATCAGCTATACATCCGGTATCACACAGCGCGATACGATCAATCCTGACAACCTCGGAAACCTTGACACGTTGATCAACACGAACAACAAGTTCATGAACAACGAGATCAATGGTTTCGGTTATGGCATTGTGTCCATCGGTATTGGTACCCTCATCAAGGCTGGTATCAATGACTTCCGCCCATACTACAACTTGGGCACAGAGATCTCGAACAACCTGATCTACAACGTTCGTCGTGCCGGTATCTTCGCTGCCTATGAAGATGGCGTTAAGATTTCCGGAAACCGTATCTACAATGTCGGTTCGGCAACGGGCGGCTCTGAAGGTGATTGTGCCGGTATCATCGCAGGTGGCGAGGTTCGTTATAACAACATGAACCTCAACATTTCGCGCAATGAGATCAGCAGTGTTCGCGGTAACACATGGAGTCGCGGTATTGTTGTTGAACAAGCTCGCAATGACTTCCAGTCCATCAACAGCACCAACAAGGGCTTTGGTCCTCGTACACAAGCTGGTACCGTAAGCTTCCCGAACAAGCCTGAGCATACCTACATCTCAAGCAATGCTATCTGGGGCATCGCACGTGGTACAACGGCAACGAACATGGCAGGTATCCATCTCTGGACGCGCCGCGCAGCATCTGCTGACCCGCTCACAGCCCTGGTTACACCATTCATTCCAACGTACTTCACTCTGGCCGACTCCGTAGTGAACAACACGATCGTTATTGGAAATGATAACATCGTTGGTACTGCAAGTATCGTTGGTGTAGGCATCCAGAATGCAAATACACCGGTGATCATGAACAATGCCATTGCCTTGCTTGGTAATGCGAATGCAGCAGCTACTACACATTCTGCGATCTTCTACGAAGGAACAGTCTTCCGTAATGGTCGTGTCAATACGTGGTACCTTCCAAATACAGCACCTGGTGCACTCATCTCAGACCGCAATGCGTTCTGGACGCCAAATGCGGGTATCGCTCGATTTGTTGAGATCTCCCACACAAGCGAGCTGGTTTCAGCTGGTACACAGACGGAATTTGCTTCGATCGCTCAATGGAGAAACTGGACTGCACAAGATGTGAGCTCCGTACTTGGCGACTTTGTTGCTGAGCACGTCTATCTCGGTGTTGCTCCTAATCAGAAACTTCGTGTGAAGGTTACTCCAACACCTCCGATCGGTTCTATTCTGAACAATCGTGGTGCACGCCTTGCCGGAACAACGATGGACATTGATGGCAATGCTCGTGGTCAAGCAGGTCTCGGCTATGATATCGGTGCCGACGAATTCGATGGTCGTCTCTTTGTGAGCGATCTCGAAGTTGTGGACATCCTCAAGCCGGGCGCTTACCGTGATGCACTTGGTGTGACGAATGACGCCGAGTATATCATGACAACAGCGCCGGTTGATGTAACAGCGCGCATTCAGAACAACGGTGCTGTATCCACAACAAATTCGCCGATCCGTGTTCGTGTCTACCTCGAAACAGCTGTTTCAAACAACACCAACGCAGTTGTTCCTACGTGGAACGCCACACCGGTTGTTGATCGTGTAGTGTCTACCGCACTCTCCTCTGGCCAGTCCAAGGATGTGCTGTTCAACATCCCTGCATGGACGCCACAGACATATTTCGGACTTCCGGGATACACTGTTCCAACACGTTTCGCAAGCTCATCAATCAACGTAACTCCACGCTACCGCGTAGAGGTAACAACATCGTCTGACGAATTCAACCCGAACAATACATACTCCAAGGTTGTTCGCTTCTACATCCGCAAGTCAACGAAGCGCATCCTTGTCTCGGCTCGTGGTTCCGCAAACGATGTCCTCTCGGGCACTCCAACACAGAATGAAATTGTTGGCCGCTTGAATAGCGACAGCGTTCAGAAGGCTCTTGGATCCCTTGGCTATCGCAATGATCCGTCGAACAACATCTACGACTACGACGTGTTTGAGCGTAATGCATGGGCAACACGTTCGGTAGATTACACGATGTATCACACGATGTTCTGGTCGCACGATCAGTCAGCACTTACACGTTCAGAGCGCGATGATATTCGCAACTACACAGCGGCCGGTATTCCTGGCAATAAGAAGAATCTTGCCATCTCTGGCCAGAATCTTCCTGCCCAACACTCCGGTGCTACCGTGGTAAGCGATATCAACTTCATCCAACGTGTTCTGCGTGCAGTAAACCAGGCTCCAGGCACTCCTGCAACACCGAACTACAGTGGTAAGCGCGTAGACGGTGGAGCCGTTGCACGTGGCACTACGGATTTTGTCAACCGTACTGGTTTCTTCGGTGACGCAGAGCCAACTCCGGCACTTGTGAGGATCTATTCAGATCCAACAACACCTGGTATTGCTAACGCGGCATATTCGTATCGCAAGGGCGATCGCACTACGCTTGACTCAATCATGGGTACGGCAACAGCAGCGATCACTACAAATACTGTCTACCTTGGTGTTGACTGGCGTCACTATGCTCGCACGGCACCACGCACAGGTGTTGAGCGTATCGTTCGCGGTATCTTCGACTTCTTCGAATCCAACGGTGGCGGACTTGTCCCAGTTGAACTTGTAGACTTCGATGCCAAGGCTCGCGGGAATGACGTTGATGTATTCTGGTCTACGGTATCTGAAAAGAACACGGATCACTTCGATGTGTCCCGTGCAACCCTTCTCAGCGCCAAGGCCGGTGACATGACATCTTCGTCAGATTTCGCAACGATCAGCACTGTTCCTGCTTCCGGAAGCTCCACTGTTCGTCGTGACTATGCCATCAAGGATGCCGGCCTCGCAGCAGGCACCTATGCATATCGTCTCACAGCAGTTGATAAGGACGGCGCTCATTCGGCTTCGCAAGAAGTGAACGTAACGATCGGAACGGACGGCAATGGTCTTATGCTTGCTGACGTTATGCCAAATCCAATGGTAAACGATGCGAAGGTCTCCTTCACACTCGCTACCGCTGGCGATGTTCAACTCGTTCTCGTGAACATGGCTGGTCAGGAAGTGCTCACTCTAGTGAACGCCTCTCTTGCCGCCGGATCGCACAACGCTACCATCGAAGCCGGAACGCTTGCATCGGGTTCCTACAACCTCGTGCTTCGTAGCAACGGTATGATCGTATCGAAGAACGTGACGATCGCGAAGTAATTCGCCCTCGAGTTTGATTTTCATCGAACCGCTCCTGTGCCTCTTGGCGCAGGAGCGGTTCGTAGTTTTGGGCCACCCATGTCAACCACCCTACGTAATCCGTTTCTTCGCGCAGCACTGAGTGGCCTCCTCCTCGGTCTGGCATTCCCGCAGGTCCTCAATGGTTTTGCCGGTGTTTTAGTATTCATTGCCTTTGTCCCACTCTTACTTACAGTGGCGGAGAACGCGCGATCGTCTCGTCGATGGTCAATCGTGGCATGGCTCTACGTGACGTTTGTGATCTATCACGGCATCACGAACTGGTGGGTGTGCTCATGGCAAGAACGCACCGATCCATACCTCTTTGCAAGTGGTATCGCGCTCTGGCTCTTCCATCCGTTCTTCCTGATGCTACCCTTTGTTGCGCTTGCATCAATACGACGCAGACTGGGCGTAGGCTGGATGTTGGCACTGACGCCGTTCTCCATTGCCGGATTTGAATGGTTGCATGGACAGACCGATGCATCATATCCGTGGCTCACTACAGGCTATACACTTGTACAAACACCGTTCGCACAGATCGCAGATATCATAGGCGTCTATGGGTTATCCTTCCTCATCGCAGGTGTGAACTCAATACTTGTCTATCTCTTACTGCAGCGAAGCAGAGGGCGGTCTGTTACTCGTCTGTCCCTTACTCTTGGTGCAGCACTCATTACGTGGTTCAGTGTTGGGACGTGGAAGGCAAACCACATCGCCCCCTTTACCAAGGATTTTACGGCGATGATCGTGCAGCCAAATGAAGATCCGTGGGATAAGTGGTCGGATACGCGTTTGCAAGTTCAAACGCATCGATGGTTGACCGATTCAATTCGTAGCAAGAGCGCCGAGGCCGACGTAGTGGTATGGAGCGAAACGGCCATTCCGTTCACCATCAGAGATCCTCGGTTTATCCCGGAGTGGGAAGAGTTGCGTACGTGGGTAGATACCTCCAAGCTCAGCTTGTTGACGGGATATGCAGACATCATGATCTATGCTCCGGGTGAAGCGCCCCCTTCTGCTCGTCAGTCCAAGGTGGACCCGGACGTGCGTTTTGATGCCTTTAACGCGGCCATGATGATTAACGCCGGTAAGAGCGACGTTCCGGTTCATCGCAAGTCCATGCTTACGCCTTTCGCTGAACGCCTTCCTTTTGCCGACCAGCTAACGTTTGCTATGTCGTGGATCGAATGGGGTGTGGGGATCTCGGCATGGGGTAAGGGGCAAACCAGGATCCCACTCCCAGTAGTGAAGGGAAGCGATACTCTGGCTCGGATAGGTACGATTATCTGTATTGAATCGATCTACCCCGAAGTAGCACGTGATCTTGTGAACAATGGCTCGGACGTGTTATGCGTCATCACCAATGACGCATGGTATAATGGCACCTGGGGTCCCGAGCAGCACTACGATATCGCTCGTATGCGCGCGATCGAACAACGCCGCAATGTTGTCCGCTGTGCTAATTCCGGAGTGAGCGGAATCATTCGTTCTGATGGCTCGGAAGACCCACATCCAGCAATTGAGCCCATGACGCAGGGGGCGGTTGTTGTAGGCGTTCAGCGCAATACCGAGCGTACACTCTATGCGACCATTGGAGATCCGGTGCCAATTATTGGATTGATTCTCACGTTGCTGGCACTCGTCTCTGCACGAATTCCGTTCTTCCTTCGTAATCTTCCGTTCCGTTTCACTTCGATCGAGAATACTTCCCTATGAATCGTCCGACCTCCCGGATCGCAGCCATTGCTGTTGCCATCCTGGGCCTCTCGTTGTCGGCCATGGCGCAAACAAAGCCCCTTGCCTTCAAAGAGTATGACCTACCGAACGGCCTCCATGTGATCCTCCACGAGGATCATTCGGCTCCCGTGGTTGCCACAGTTGTCCACTACAAGGTAGGCTCAAGAGATGAAGACCCGTCCCGCACGGGTTTTGCGCACTTCTTTGAGCACCTGATGTTTGAATCAACGGATGCCATCGAGCGTGCAACGATCGATAAGATGGTGAATGGGGCTGGTGGACAGCTCAATGCTTTCACGAGTAACGACCAGACGGTATACCATTTCGTCCTTCCGTCGAACCAGATTCGTCTTGCCCTCTGGATCGAAGCACAACGTATGCGTAAGCTTCACGTGAATACTATCGGTGTGGAAACACAACGCGGCGTAGTGAAGGAAGAGCGCAAGAATCGCTATGACAACGCTCCCTATGGCGGTTGGATGGAGAAGGCTCAGGCCGTGTTGTTCAAAGGTACCCCATATCAATGGGCTCCAATCGGTTCTGCACAACACATAGACAGTGCCTCTATCGCAGAATTCAAAGCGTTCTACGATACGTTTTACCAGCCCAACAACGCCGTGCTCGTTGTAAGCGGTGACTTCGATGAAACACTCGTACGTGAAACGATCAACGCCTACTTTGGTGGATATCCAAAAGCGCCGGAACCACGACGTCCGGTAATCAATGAGTTTGTTGCGATGACGGGCGAAGTTCGTGAGACCATCAACGATCCTAAGGCACAGCTTCCGGCCCTTTTTGTTTCGTACAGAGCAATGCCAATGACAGATCCGGATGCTTATGCCGCTGATCTTCTGAGTTCGATTATGGCCGATGGGGAGTCTTCACGACTTTATCGTTCTATCGTGGATAGTCAGCAGATTGCTGTTCAAGCTTCTCTCTCCATTATGCAACGCGAATATTCCGGCATGGCATTCTACGTTGGTATTGCTGCACCGGGTAAGGGGCTTGCTGACGTAGAAAAGGCCATCGATGCAGAAATCGCGCGTGTGATCCGAGATGGCATAACTGATGAAGAGCTTGCCAAGGCAAAGAACATCAAGGAAGCCGAAATGGTGGAGGGTCTGATGGGTGTCTACCAAAAGGCACTAGCACTCTCTAACGCCTATCGTTTTGAGAAGTCCACCGGCGCCATTAACGAAGAAATGGCAAAATATCAGAAGGTCACCAAGGCCGATATCCAGCGCGTTGCAAAGAGAGTCTTTGGAACAAACGAACGCGTTGTTCTCACCTACTTGCCAGTGAAGGGGTGAACCATGACTACCAACACAACATCTACTGCCATGTACCGAATCGCGCTGATCGCCCTGAGTTTTGTGATGGTCCTTTCGTTTGATGCTGGCGCGCAGACGTCGAAGAAGAAGTCAACGAAGAAGGGGAAGAAGTCGGCAACAACTCAAGCCCCTTCCGCAATTGATGAATCGCCGAAGACAGAAAAGCTCGACCCGCCAGACTTGAATGTTCGCCCAAATGCGCTTCCGGGCACAGCGTTTCAGTTTCCTGACTACAAAGAGTTCACGCTTTCCAACGGACTGCATGTCTATCTCATTGAGAACCACGAGCAGCCAACGTTAACGTTCAGTCTTGCAGTTCGAGGTGGAGACGCATACGATCCGACCGGCAAGGAAGGAACTGCGGCCATTGCAGGTGATATGCTTAGTAAGGGCACAAAGAATCGGACTGCACAGAAGATCGCAGACGCCCTCGATGGCGTTGGTGCAAGCATCTCTGTGTCTACGGCCGGTGAGTCGATGAACATCAATGCGTCGTTCCTCAAACGGCACACCAACACCGTGCTCTCCATCATGAGCGAACAGTTGCGCGAACCAACGTTTGATCAGCAAGAACTAGCAAAACTCAAGCAGCAATACCAAGCGAGTGTGCAAAGTAGACGGTCTCGACCAATGGAGATCGCTTCTGCGCTATCGCGCAAGGTTATTTACGGAATGGATAACCCTCTTGCACGCCGAACTTCAAAAGAGACTATCGAAGCCGTTACACGCGAAGACGTAGTTGCCTTCCATAGCAACTACATCCGACCGAACTCGTCGTCCATTGCCATCGTTGGAGACATCACGGAGAAAGAAGCACGTGACCTCCTGAAGAAATATTTCACGTCGTGGGAAAAGGGAACTCGCCCAGAAGTTGACTTTCCAAAGATGACTACAGAACCAGCCGGCGTCTACTTTGTGCCACGCAAGGGATCTGTGCAGAGTACTATTGTTGTCTCTGCCGTAGGGCCTGCAGTGAGCTCACCCGACTACGATGCAACGGATGTGATGGTGAGTTACGTTGGCGGTGGTTTTGGAAGCATGCTGTTCAATACACTTCGTGAGACATACTCGTACACGTATTCGCCGTTCTCTACGCTCACACGCGGACGTCGCTACAACCGTATTGCACTTGGATCCGAAGTTCGCACAGCGGTAACAGACTCTGCGATCATGGTTATCTACAGAGAGCTCCGCAAGCTCGCTGGCGAAGGCCCGGAAGAAGAAGCATTGCAGAGACGTATTGCCACAGAAGTGGGACAGTATCAAATTGCGTTTGAACGAGCGGGCACGGTTGCCGCCGTTTTACAGAACGCATGGATGAACGATGTATCTATTGACCATGTGATCAACTACACATCCCGTATTCAAGCGCTTGGTGAAGGTGATATCCAAGAGGCTGCGAGCAGATACCTCAACATGTTCAACCTTCGACTAATCGTTGTAGGAAGTCCGGACGTACGCTCTAAACTTGAACAATTCGGTCCGATCAAGGATTTTACACTCGATCTTGAACCTGCAGTTGCCGCAGCGTTGGAGCCCGTGAATCTGTCGGCCCAGCAGCTCGTTGACAAGTATATTGAAGCCTTGGGAGGACGCGCCGCCGTTGACGCAATAACGAACGTTGTTGTGAAGGGCACAGTGGAAATGAAGATGCAGGGAAGGGACATGAACGGAACCTTTGAGCGCACGGTAGCTGTGCCAAACAAGGAGATGTTGGTGTTAGATCTTGGAATGATGAAACAGGCGCAGTGGATCAACGGATCCTCGGCATGGGTCTCCATGATGAACGGTCCTGCCGGAGAACAAAGCAAGGACGAGTCCGCCAAGCTCATCCTCGAAGCCCGAATCTTCCCTTTTGCAACGATCATCACCGATGGATATACCGTAACGGTAAAGGGCAAGCGGGATGGGATGATCCTTGTTGAAACTACCAGTCCGTTTGGCCGAGCCGATCGTTACTACATCGATGAAGCAACGATGCTTGTCTCCCGCCTGGAGAAGGACGAGCAGACCCAACAGGGACTCTTGACCACTACGGAGAAGTATGAAGAGTTCACAACCGTTGCCGGTGTAAAGATGCCAAGCATCACACGGGTTCAGAATAGCATCTATTCAATGACCATGCGCGCAACCTACACTGTGAACGCACCAATCACGGACGCCCACTTCACTCCGCCAACGAAGTAAGGGGCTGATCCTTCGTGCGCATCATTTCTGCAAGCAAGGCTCTCTGGCACTTTTTATTTGCGCCATGGAGAGTACAAGAAGCAACACCACAAACGGCTATGGCGAGTTTCGCCATAGCCGTCTTGCTCATAGCCATTACGAGTACGTGGTGTGCCATGCTGGAGAACGGCGATGTGTCATTGGCCGTTGAATCTCGCATTCTGACAAATAATGCTGCCGCCGCCCCAGTTAAGGAGGCGCAGCTCGATCTTTCATCGCCCCAGCGCCAGTTCACCGGAGCACTCGGAGGTGCATTGATGGTGACCATCATCTCCATGGCAGCCCTCTCCGGATTGTTCCTTGTGATGACGCGGTTCATGACCAATGCGCCCGTCACGTACTCTATGGCCATGGTTTCGGTTGCCTCGTCAGCACTGCTGCAATGTGCCGATCTTGCGCTAGCAACAACAGGGCATTTGCTCTTTCATACTTCAAGGGCCGGACTTCATGCAGGGGTATTCATAAGCCCCCTTGACGCTCCAGCGATGTTTACCTGGTTGCAGCGAATCAGTTTGATATCCGTGTGGCAGTATATCGCTATTGCAGTTGCTCTTACAACCTGGGGAGGACTGCACCGTCGGTTCGGAATCATCGTTGGCCTTGTTGTGTGGGTGATCACAATGCTGATCTTTGGCGCACTAACCTTGGTGAATTGGGTGGTGTCCCTGTAACTCTTTTTTCCTCCGCGTTGTCAACCTCCTAACGAAGGGTTGAATACCATGCGCGGACGCGGCAACCATACCGGCAAACCACTACTTCCAGAGGATCTCACTCTGGTGGTAGCTGCTTTCCGCCAAGGAGACAGGGCTGCATTCCGTACGATCTACGACCTCTATCAGGGGGCTGTGTATCGGTTCTGCAGGCACATGCTCGATGATGAAGCAGCCGCCAAGGACGCCTTCCAAGACACCTTCATCCGATTCTACGAGCATAGAGAAGAGCTCCGTGGGGACAACGTGCGCTCATGGCTTTTTGTGATAGCACGAAGGACCTGTCTCAACATGATCAGGTCACGTCGCAAGACCCATGAAGCATTTGATGAAGGGGCTCATGCCTGGAAGGAAGATGCCGACGTAGACATTGCCCTCCGAGAACAAATTGAGCGTGCCATGAAGGTGCTCCCTCCGGCTTTACGCGAGGCAATGATCCTCCGTGAATACGAAGGGCATTCCTACCAAGAAATCGCCGAAATCTGCTCTATTGACCTTTCGTTGGCCAAGGTGCGTGTACATCGCGCCCGACTTATGATGCGCAAACTTCTCGCAGCTGTAGTGCTGCACGAAAAATGATACCGGACATTCTCGTCTCGAAATATCTCGACGGCGATCTCTCGATCGAAGAGGACATGGAACTGCGCAAGCGGATCTCCGAAGATCCTGCTGCAAAAGAAGCTTTTGACGCAGCGATTCTGATCCACATTGCAATGTCATGCGCAGATCCGATCGAGGTCCCTGAGGACACCCGGGAGGATACTCTCGCTGCTGTGTTTTCAAGAATAGACTCAGCTACAGCGGCTCCGCTTCCCCGAAAAGGCGGTGGAGGCGGGAACATTCGAATGCAGCGCTTGATGGCAAGCCTGGTGGTAGCGTTGTTTGCCCTCACCGTTCCGGTTCAGGACGTTGTGATGCAGTTCATTGGTCGTACTGCTCAAACCCAGGTAGCGTCTGTTGATCACAAAACAGGCGAAATGCGTGTACCAAGGGTAGCAGGACGTAACGATTTTGGCATCAGCCAGCCGGCGCGTCTAGATACGTCCACAGCATCCATCGTAGTCCTTGGATCACCATCGCTTGGTGTTGATGACGAAGGCACTCCCGAGAATTCCAAGTCTGTGGAACTCCCAACACGTCCTCTTACCTCACTTTTTGATGATGCGCCGCCGGTCATGGACCCAAGGCCGGACCAACCACGCATAGGATTGGATGAGCCCCATTCTCCCACGTTGGCTGTAGTTCTCGGAACCTACGTGGGGACAGGTTTTGGAGGAAGTGAGCCAAGCATGTCGAATGCAACGATCGTTTCCCAGAGTGTTGGGTTTGGAGTAGGGGACGGTCTTGTAGTTGGATTGGAGTTTGGGTCCCTTTCCTATGCCAGCAACGTGGTGACCAAGGCAAATATCAGGCGCAATGAACCAGGGGCAGGCTGGGCTGGAAGAGTACCGGGAGAAAGTGGCAGGCCATCAAAGTTGGATCCGACGCCGAAAAATGGGTATGACCTGGAAACAATCACGACCACGGCCACAACATCGCGGCTTTGGGGATCCGCCTTTGTCCAGAAATCTGTGATACGATCAGGATTCGCAGAAGTCCTCGTCCGAGGTGGGGTGGGTGTAGATGATATCGGACTTGTAGGATATGGCCGTGTTACAGGTCAGGTTCAGCTCCAACAATGGATATCACTTTCCGTTGGTGCAGAGGCCCGTACCGTTCAGGGGATATTGTTGAATGCCATCGTTGGTCTTCAAATCACCCCATAATGGTTTCAAAACCATTGTATATTGCGCACCGCCTTGTGCGCCCTCTTATGACGAAGTTGTAATACAGGAGATGGAATGAACCGTTTTTTGACGCATTTCCATATGTACGGTGTTGTCCTTGCACTTGCCTTGGCGAGTACGGCTTCGCCTGCTCAGTCGCTTAAGAGCGCTAAGAACACTATGATACCACGGACACAAGGGTCCGTTGGTAACACTGTACGTGAGTCCATCGGTAAAGTTTCAACTACAGCCAATGACGTTGAATATCGGGAGGCTGTTTCGTCGCCGATCTTTGGGCAACGCACGCCAAAGATCGTGGATGCAGTTCAAGCGGGGCTCCCTGGCGTTGAAGTTGGATTTACGTATTACGACTTCCAGACGAATGGTGCGATGTCTAACCGCCTAGCATATTTTGCCGATGGTCCAGACAAGTATATTCAGATGGTTTGGATGACGTCAAAAGACTCTACGCGCGACCTAGCAACGCGCATCCCGGGATTTGCCGGCAATAACCGGGGAACGCATTACACGTTCCTTGAGGTATCTACACCGGACGCCCCGGCAATAGGAATTGAGGACTGGCAGAAGGTAGAGTCGCAGCGGGCCGGATGGCCATCTCTTGTGCAATATCAAGACGGACTGATCGGAACGCCGTCACACACTCCAATCCGCTTCTATGGCAATTCCGGAGTTGGAGATCAACCGATCTTCTTCAAAGAAGTAACGTCTCCGGCCGACTCATCCCTCTGGCCTCGTGCTGCCGTTGATGCTCAGGGCAACACGCATTTGATCTACAACCGTACCCTCACCGATGGCAATCCTCAAGTTGGCTACCGTCGTTCTACAGATGGTGGCTTTTCGTGGAGCAGTGAAACACTCTTTACGGGATCAGGAGCACCAGAAGGCGCCCAACCGGTGGGTCTTGGTGGAGACACCTATGCTATAACAGCACGTGGTGACAAGGTGGTGATCGTGTATACAGACAATTCCCTCCGCATGATCTCCCGCACGTCCACAGACGGCGGATCAACATGGCCTGCAGACCAAGCAAGGGTCATTTTCTCCCCGCAATACTCAGACATTGACTCCGCATTGAATGAATGGGGCACATTCGAAGTGTATTCTGATACGGTCCCTACGCCGAATGGTCACCTTGACGTGATCATTGATGGTGACGGAACCACCCATTATGTGATGGGTGTTGTTCCCTCGTACGTTGTACGTAAGGATACGAATGGAACGCGTCAAGGCTTGATCTCGATCCTCAATCAGCAAACATTCCTTCGCGACCTTGGGATGCTGTACACTAATGAAGGGGAGACGAATCTCTTCTTCATGGCTCCTCCGAATGGATCAGCATGGGATGGAAGCGGTTATGCGATGAATTTGCGATTGTTTGATGGAGTAAGCCGTTGGCCGCAGCTCGGTATCGATGCACAGAACACGGTCTATTGTCTGTACGGATCGTTCAAGAATGGCGATACGAAGAACATCATGGCCGATACAACGGGCGGCAATCCGGTAAACGAGCCCGATACACTCTCTGCAGTTGATGCTTTAAACGGCCACGTATGGGCAACGTATAAGCCTGCGGGTGTGAATATTTGGTCGCCCCCTACAGACCTTACAGTAGACGGTGTGAACTGCCAATACGGAACACTCTGTGATGACGTACTGAATGGCCGGATGTATTTGGCCTACAGTGCAAGTCCAAATCCAGGCGATCGTGTAACGAATGTTGAAACTCCTGCAGATGCAGCAAAGGTGATGTTCGCTGCCTATGATGTAGCGCAGCTTACGCCTGTCAATAGTGTTGACAGTGAAGATGAAACTCTTAAAGCGAACATCAGCGTTATGCCGAATCCGGCAAGCGATGTTGCAACAGTTCGTATCAACAGTGTAACCAGTGGGCGCGTGACGGTGTCACTTCTCTCGACACTCGGAGAAACTATCATGACATCGCAAAGTCCAACAACGCAAGGTGAATGGGAACTCGTGATCGCAACACGATCACTTAGCGCAGGCACCTATCACTGTGTTGTAGAGCAAAACGGTCGTCGTTCCGTTGTGCCTGTTGTTGTTGTCCGCTGATCTAGAAGAATTTAAAAAATGTCCATCGAGTCCTTCAGGAGTAGATCCATGGTACATCGGTACCTTCTCGTCGCGATCCTTCTCATTGCCGCCAGCACGGCGTCATGGGCCGGTATCACCGGTATTCTCACCGGAAAGGTCTTGGATAAAGACGGAAAGCCCGTTCCGGGAGCAACGGTCCGTGTTCTTGAGACCACTCGCGGTGGTATCACAAAGATCAACGGTTCGTATACGATCGTGAATGTCAACGCTGGGACGTGGGACGTGCGCGTTACAGCCGTCGGGTATGATACAGCCGTAAAGCGGATCTCGATCGTTGCCGATCAAACATTGACGATAAATTTCGAGTTGTCGGTTGGTGGCGTAAAGATGAAGACCGTGGATGTGTCAGCGGACCGAGAAATGATCCGGAGTACGGACATTGGTACATCGCGTACCATTAAAGGGTCCGATATGACGAAGGTGGCCCGTGATAACGTCGCCTCTGCCTTGTCTCTTAACGCCGGTATTCGTGCATCTGGCAACAACTTCGTTGTTCGTGGTTCGCGTACAACCGAAACTCAGGTTCTCGTAGATGGACTGACGGTAACTGACCAGTTCACGGGTGGACTTGGCCAATCTGGAGCTACGGTTTCCGCGGCTATGCCAAGCCCCTTTGCAACTGAGGAAGTACAGGCACAGACCGGTGGCTTTGGAGCAGAGTACGGAAATGCAACGGGTGGTATCGTTAACACCGTAGTAAAGACAGGAAAGACTGATCGTTTTGAAGGTCTTGTTCGCTGGAGAAAGGACGTTCCGTTTCTTTTTGGCACAGCTGGTAATGGAGTAGATGCAGGTTATCCGCTTGAAGACCTTGTGGACGTAACGTTAGGTGGCCCCCTCGGGTTTAACCGTTCTACGTTCTTCTTTTCTGTTCGTAACTCATATCAGAATCACCGCAACATCGGACTCCAAGTACTGGACCCAGTAGGTAACAATCTGGGCATGCAGCCAAACAACCGTACGTGGGCACGGAACATCACTGGTCGCTTGAGATTCCAGTTGAGTAATGACATTGCAATGCTTGTTGGTGGTATGTACGGACTTGTAAATGGTGAGCGTAATAGCTGGGGCTGGTTGTATGCGAATGAGCAGGGAATTGCAACTGACAATACAGGCAATCCTATTGCTGGTGCTACTCCAAACGGAATTCCAACTCGTAATGCGCAGCAGATCGTAGTACAAGAATTCAGTTCCAATGCGTTTGCACAATTGAATCATACACTTGGACAGAATACCGTGTATGAGATTCGTGGTTCCTTTAACGGCAAGACAACAGAAACTGCCAAGCGGAAGACATTTGAAGCCCCGGGAATCTTCAGTGGATTCGACCTTTATTATCCAGAAGACAACATGGCCTTCAATGACTCTGCCTACATCAATGGAGAGCCAAACAAGATCCTTGATGCCTATGACTACCTCCGTCAAACTGCATACACAGAAGACGGTTATGTCAAGATCGAAACAACGAAGCGTAATCCGATCACTGGCTTTGTAGAAGGTCCGACGGATGCTCAATCCACAGCAAATCCATACGGACTCTTCGGATTCTTTGCTGCTCGTGGTAATGAAGGTGGAGTCGATTTCCGTAAGGCCACCTTCTTCCAGATCGACGGTAACATTACACACTCAGCAGAAGTTGGTGAAACACGTCACACATTCAAGGCAGGTGTTGAATTCCGTTCCTTGAATCTTCAACGTCACCTCAACTCGTCGCCTTGGGACGGATCTCCGTTCTATGATGTGTACGGAGATCAGTTTGGTGGTAATCTCTACTTTGATACACAAAATGGCGACCCGGCTGCCTTGGCTGCAAAAGCAGCATCTGAAAAGCCGTACACTCCAACAACTGCTGCGATCTTCGTTCAAGATCAGATCATGTTCAAGGGGCTTGTGTTCACACCAGGTTTCCGTGTAGACTATTTGAATTCAGACGCCCTCTACCGTACAAGTTTTGATCAGTTCTATCCGTTTGGAAGCCCAACTGGCTTCGCTGAAGTGAAGCCGAAGTTCTACATCAGTCCGCGCATCTCGATCACGTATCCATTGACAGAACGGCAGAACTTCCAACTTTCGTACGGTATTTACTATCAAGCTCCACCGTGGTCTGACTTCTATGACTCCTTTAATGCATTTCAACTTCGTGGCTCCCAATCGCTTGGTAACCCAAACATGGAAATGCAGCGGACAAACCAGTATCAAGTGGCGTACAATCAACAGCTAACGGATGATCTCGCGATTACCATTACTGGTTACTACAAGGATATCTACAATCAGTCGGGTCTTGCCTATGTGCGTGTGGCACCAACTCCATTCTATCAGCAAGTCCTTGCTGACTATGGTAACTCCCGCGGCGTTGAGCTTACGTTCCAAAAGAGATTAACGGACAACTGGCAGTTCAATATTAACTACACGTTGTCTTCTGCGAACGGTACAGCTAACAGTAGTGCCACCACTGTTGCCCTTGACCCATATACAGGGAATCCGGCATTCCCTGTGACTGATTTCCCACTCAGCTTTGACCAACGTAATCGCGTGAACGGTCAGTTAGGTTTTAGCTGGGGTAACGATGAAGGTCCATCAATTGGTGGAATCACCTTCCTTGAGTACTTCACAATGAATGTTTCCGGATCATGGCAAACCGGTCTTCCATATACACCAGTTGATGCACGTGGCCAAGCTGCTGGACAGATCAACTCTGCACGATTTCCATCCACATGGAATACGGAGCTTCGCATTACGCGTACCATTCCATTGGGTGACATTCTCGGTGGAAACTCTGCAATTGATCTCTCCCTTGACGTGACGAATCTCCTCAATTTCACCGATGCTATAGCCTATTATCCTGCAACGGGTAGCCCGGACTATAACGGTACGACGTTGAATCGCCAGCCATCTGACTTCCCGCAGACCACCTACTACCGGGATGCCGACCCTGCAAACAAGTCTTCGATCGCGCCTGCTCAGTACGATCGGATTGGAAAGCGGCTGTACCAGCCTCTTGTAGACTTTAACAATGATGGGCGAGTAACGAACGAAGAGACATACCGCGGATACCAAATGTATGTAGCTGACTTTGTTGCACAACGTGGCAACTATCAATTCCCGCGCACAGCATACTTCGCTGTGGCATTCAGATTCTGACGCGGAGACCTACAATGAATACGAAGCAGAAAACTGGAGATGTCATGAATCAACGATGGATGCTCTGCATCACGGTTGCAACCATGCTTGCCATGGTCACTGTGACGGCACAAGCAGGTACCAACGGAAACGCGCCAAAGTCAAAAGACAAGGTTGGCGAAAGTGTGCAGAGAACACCTCGTGGTGTTTTCGATCAACAGCGCAACGTGGTTTCAAATATCGATTTCCAGACCACCAACTATGGGATATTTGGATTCGACGTTCGCAACGGTGTAGGTGGAACCTTCTGGCCTCGCGGTCGCCGTAACCAATACATCTTTGCCGGTGGTGCATGGTTCGGTGCACGGAAGCGCCCACCAGGATCGGACTCCCTCCGCAAACGTGTGATGATCACGTATAATCCTAACTCGGGCCTTTCTTGGATGGTACCAGGTACCATCGAAGATGGTGATGACGTGAATACCACCACGGATGCAGGCGTTAACAAGTACCGCACGTATTTCTCAACGGATTTCAATTCCACAGACGGACAGGATTTCCAGAATCCTACGTTCCCGAGATGGCCGATATGGGACACTAGCCCATTGGACACAATCCGCTACAACAACTACTATGGTCTGTACGTAAACGACCCTTCACTTCGCTTTAAAACAAGTTACTCCAAGGGGCCGGCTTTCATTTCTGAAGAAGATGTGTTCTGTACGTACAAGGACACTGACCTCAGCTACTATGAAGGGGGCGTTACCAAGCGCAAGGCAGATGGATACCCATTTGGTATGCAGATCGAACAGATCGTGTATTCATGGGGATTTGGTGACTATGCAGATTTCGTCTTCTTGAAGTACATGTTCATCCACCCAACCAAGTACCAAGACACACTCTATGACTGCTGGATGGCAGCTGTTCAAGACGTAGACATTGCTCTTCAAACCAATCCAGTTGGTGGTGCCCAAAACGACCGCGCTAGATATTACCTAGAAGCTCCTGAACTGAACCTTGCCGTACAGTGGACAAATGCAGACCGCGGCGAAGCCAACCAAGGTTTCGGATACCTCGGATTCAACTTCCTAGAGTCGCCGGCCATTGATGCCGAGAAGTTCCTTCGTAAGGACAAGCGTCAGTTCCCAGTGTCCGAACAACTTGGTCTACAGACCATGCGTAACTGGCCTATCACAGAAGACCCCATTGAGAACGAAGACCGCTATAACTTCATCTCAAGCCAACGAAAAGACCCGGATCTCGGTCCTGGAGACCGTCGTCTCATGATGGCAACGGGCCCATTCAATATGCGTCCGGGAGACTCGGCTCGTATCGTTGTTGGGATCATTCTGGGCGCAACAGGTCTTGGCGGAGATGCAACGGGCACAACGGAAGACATGGCTGAGCTGATCCGCAAGGTTCGCTTTGCACAGTTCGTCTACGATAACCAGTTCAGAGCTCCAAAGCCACCGGATATCTCGATCATCAAAGGCGCGCCGGCAGGGTCTACAACCGGTGTCAATAGCTTTATGGCGATCCCGCCGGAAGGATTTCTTCCTCTGAACAATGCTGTTGCCTTCCAGTGGGATTCTACAGCAGAACTCTCCGTAGATACACTTGAGCGTGGCCTCGACTTCTTGGGTTATCGAATCTATCGCGCACGCCGCACCGATCAGGATACATTCAATGTGGACTATCAAGAGAATGCTCGTAAGGGTCCTCTCGCATGGAAACAGATCGGTCAGTTCCAACTTGCTTCTCCGTTCCTCAAAGACGGTAGCACAGTTGTTGGCAACTCAGGTATTCGCATGGACCAATTCTCGATCATCGACGTAATCAAGCCAGGCCAGAAGCGATTTATGGTTGTTCGCACGATCAACCAATTCCAGGAACCATGGGGCTCCTACTTCTCGCAAATGATCCGCGCTCGTGACCCGAGATATGGTCTTCGAATCAATCGTACCGATTCAACAATCATCACTTCGGGCTCAACGGCCGGTGTACCGAACTTTGACAAGCTGGACTCGATTCGCTTCACCTACTTCACAACTCTTATTGAGACACTGCCGGTTGTAGGACGCACTGGTGCAACACTTCAGTTGGACACCGTTGCAGCAAAAGCGGCTAAAGACTCGCTCGTTAAACTCATCCTCGCTCGCCGCGTGAAGCAAGATCCATTCCTCTTCAACGATGCTGATACAATCGTTGGATCTGATGGGTCTAAAACGGCCGTCGCCACGAAACGCCCGTGGGAGGAAACAAACGAAGTGCGTCGAACCCTCATCGCACGTAACATGCGCGAACAGACGAGCGGCCGCGTGTTCTTTGACGTTGGTGATGACAATAATGATGGACGAGTAACCTACTCGAGCAATCCAGAAGCAAGTGAAAAGCTCATCAACAACATCGATTATTCATATGCTGTTCGCGCCTATGATGAGGGCGATTTCCTCCTTCCCACACCGTCGAAACTAAATAATCGTTCCGTTGGTCTTCCAAATGTCGTTACGGCAACTCCATTGGCCTCCAGGCCAGGAAAGGCTGTTTCGTTCACATTCACTACGGATGAGCAAAACAAGAAGAAGCTTGGTGGTATCTACAACGTGCGTCTCCTCGTTGACGATCCGCAACGATTCAATCAGCTGTTTGCTGGACGTACGCTCGAGCTTGAGTTCTTCCGCCTCTGGAGTGGATTCAACAGAGATCCTCAAGCTACAACGGCTGGATACGGCCTGTACGGAGTGGTCTTTATCCTTCGTGACTCTGCAACTCGTGAAAATCTTAACAGCTGGTCAAGCCTGCTTCCGCCTGAACTCTGTGCGCAAACAACCTCTGCAGGTCTTCCTGGATACTTCACGGAAAACTCTGGTGTATATGTTGACACCTTTGGTATCACCATCGACACCGCGTTCAATTCCGATGGTACAATTATGCGTATCGATACCACGACCTTTGGTTTACCTGACTCTCGTGAAAAGGTAATCCGGTCTGGAACATTCACATCGGACGCTTTCTGCCTTCCAAATAAGTACGCCTATGGTGCACTCGGTGTGGCCTTCGATTATGCTATGGAACAGTGGGGTGGAGTGTATCGGACAGACACTGCATTCACCGTGAGTGGGCCACCCGTGGTTTCGGTGAAGAAGAGTAACCTCCCTGCAAGTGTACTCGACAACACAAATGAATTGAATCCTGCTCCGGCCTACATTCAATTGCCATACCCGGGCTTTGTGCCAGCACAGCCATGGGAAGTGAGCTACAATAATGGTCCGGGCATCTATGAAGTGACGTTCAAGGATGGTGGCACGGAAAACATCACAACCAAGTTCCAGCTCAACACCACGGATGATGTTGGCAAGGACTCAACGATGACCTTCCAGAATGTACCGTACCTTACATTCGATGTGAAGAATGTGTACTCCTTTGAACGCGATGATCCTCGTCCAGACGGCACGCTTGGCAAGGCAACAGTGGGATATGATTTCGATCTCAAGCCACAGCTACTGGATTATGCGCAGTTGACGCAGATTCAACAGAGGTCATTCCCAAATCCGGAGTCGATCCTGATGGGGAACTTTGGTAGTGCAGCATTCGGATGGCGTAACTCGCGTAACGGCGAATGGAGCCCTGCTCGTCTTCGTTTCTATGCTGCTGAGTCGAATTCAGGTCGCCCAGTAGGCCAGCAGTTGCGTTACTACAAGTCACGCAACGTATCAACAACAGGTAAAGACACGCTCGACTTCCTGAATATGTTCACGATTGGTGGATGCCAATTCGTTGTGGACTACTCACTACGCGGACGTCGTACTTCGAGCCTTGCAGCTGTTGAGAATGCACCTACTACGTCCAATCCGCCAACAGAATATCCAACCGAAGATTTTAAGGCTGGTGACAAGGTTCGGTTCATGACCTTTGGTGGCGCATTCGGATTTCCATTTGATAGTACAAAGGCCTACATCAAGGTTGCTCCATATGACGAGTACCTTGCAACAACATCGTCGCAGTCGTACACAGACGAGCAACTCAACCAAGTTCAGGTTGTTCCGAACCCGTACTACGTTACGCATGAAGGTGTAAGTACTCCGTTCCAAGGTCAGATATACTTCACACGTCTTCCACGTGTATGTACGATCACGATCTACAACACGAATGGCGAGATCATCACAACGATCGAACATAACGAACTGAACGGCGTGACCCCTGACAAGGCCGGAGCCGACGTCTGGACGCTCATTTCTAAGAACAACCAGCGCGTGGCAAGCCAGATGCTTGTGGCAAAGATTGAGACACCGGAGGGCGCTAGCGTCTACCGTAAGTTCTCTGTCGTTGTCGGTCCGGCTCGTGTTGTTGGTGACGGAGAGTAAGGAGGACACCCCATGAAGAACATGAACACAACACTTCGTCTCGCGCTTTCGGCTGTCCTGCTTTGCTTCTCAACGCCGATCGTATCGGCGCAGCTCATCGCAGTAACAGCCGGCGATTTTACCAAGGTCGGTCTCTCGGGAGGACAGTTCCTCAAGATTGGCGTTGGTGCACGTGGCACAGGGATGGCCGGCGCATTTTCATCCCTTGCCAATGATGTTACATCTGTCTTCTGGAACCCTGCGGGTCTAGCTGATGTGAAGCGGTTCGCCGCTGATTTCAGCCAGACATTCTGGTTTGCAGGTATGTCCCACAGCTTCGCGGCTGTTGCTATCCCTGTAGGCGAGAAGTTCCGCCTTGGAGCCAGCTTTACGGGATTCTCTAGTGGCGACATCTTTGTTACCACCACAGATCAGCAGGAGGGCACCGGAGGTATCTACAACGTTAGTGACATCGCCATTGGCCTCACACTTGCCGGCTACCTTACCGAGCAGTTCGCCTTCGGCGCTACAGCCAAATACGTGCAGCACGCCTTCACGAATATGTCCGCATCGGGCTTTGTGTTCGATGTTGGGACTCGCTACAACACGGGCTTCAACGGCCTAGTATTGGCATTCTCTGTGAACTCACTGGGCACACAACAAGCCTATACCGGACCGAATGTCACCCGCACAAATCCGCCTACGGATGGTATCAATACCATGCCTCTCGATATGCAGATGCAGACGTCGGACTTCAACGTCCCGCTCTCATTCCGTATCGGTCTTGGAGCAGATCTCTGCAAGGGGGCTGTGTTTGAACCCGAGATCGATGCTGATGGTATCCTCCAACATTCGTGGATGGCTGCTGTTGACTTTGAAACGTTCTCTGACGTGCCGGAACAGTTCGCCATCGGCACAGAATACACGTGGAAAGAATTCGTCAGTGTACGCGCAGGTTATCGCTTCGGCTCCGACCAATTCGGACTAGCCGGTGGTGTTGGTCTGAAATATAATGGCGGCGGTTTTGAAGGTCAGGTCGACTATTCGATCAATCCAACACAAAATCTTGGTCTTATCAGTCGTTTTAGCGTTGCAATGCGATTCAACTGATCCGCGGCTGACGCTCTAATGTCTCTTCTCAATGCCGTTGATCATCGTGATCGACGGCATTGTTCTTTTACGGCAGGTCACCACTATGACAAACTTTAGAATGTTTTGCCTTTCACTACTTGTAGCGCTGGTGTGGTTTACACCCGATGCAACGTCGCAGGACCAGCTCGACATTGTTGCCGATGTTGTACAGTTCCGTGGGGAAGGAGCTCGGACAAAGTGGGAGTTCCACTACTCATTTGCCGATACTGCAGTGCGATATGTTGTTACGCAGAATGGGTTTGTTGGTGAACTGCTCTGTAGCCTAGAAGTGGTGTCGGAAGTGGGAGACACAACACGTGATGAATGGATCTCATCAGCAGCAAGCACTTCTTCTGTGCCCGTTCATCAGCAGTTCTATTCCGGTGTGCGCCCCCTGATGCTTTCTCCGGGGAAATATACAGTTCGATTCACTGCAACAGATGTCAACGATAGAAGCTCTTCCGTAACGAGTCAGTTCACGAGTACTGTTCGCCCCTTTACATACTTACCGTCGATCAGTGACGTGATGTTCGTGATGCCAATCAAACTCGGCGCAGATACGCGCTTCGACCGGAACGGACAACCGGCTGTTCCGAATCCTCGACATGAGATCATTGGTAGAGATCCATCGATCTGCATCTATGCCGAGATCTACAATGCCCTCCGTGCAAAGCTTGATACCTTTGCGCTTGAGTTTCAGGTTCTCGATAACGTGCGCGACGAACAGCTCACAACGTATCTGAAGATGATAGGGGGCAGCGATGGTCTAGTTGTTCGTGAAGAGATCCCGGCAGGTGCCCTACGCTCTGGCGTCTACACGCTAAAGGTTCGAATGATGTCGAGAGACCTTGCAACGGTCTACGACACCCGCGAAGAACGATTCTATATCCTCAATCCAGAACTGCCCCCTGAAGGCAGAATTATGCTCACAGAAGACGAACAATTTCAAGCGTCGGAATGGTCCGTCATCAAAGGTGAGAGACTTGCACTTGAACTTGAATTGTCAGATGTGTTAGCATCATCAGCAGAGCAGGCTATCCGGGAACAATGTACAGATGAACGAGCTCAACAACGCTACCTATTCCTCTTTTGGCGTAATAGAGATCCCGATGTGTCTACAATGTCCAATGAACGACTAGATGAATTCCGCGCCATGTTCAAACGAGCACAAACCTTCTATTCCAGTGCATCGTTTCGCAACGGGTGGAAGACAGATCGTGGACTTGCACTCCTACGATATGGTCAGCCAACCCAAGTGGAACAGTTCATTCAGTCGATCGATGCAAAGCCCTATGAGATCTGGTTCTACCAGCACATCCAAGGTGGGGTGTACTTCTATTTTGTTGACTGGCAACTCCAACAGAACCATCGACTTGTTCACTCAACAATGATCGGCCAGGTGCGCGAACCGAATTGGTACAATCTCTATGCCAAGGCATTTTCTCCGGTCCCCAATCCGCCTGAGAACCTTATGCCAACGAGTAGATGAAGTCGATCGCCGACATATCAACAACAGCTGGCCTCCTCGGTCTAGGACGTATTGCGCAAACACTCACACCCAGTGGCAGGCAACGTCTTGGAGCATTCCTGGGTAGACGATTGATGGGGCTCTCTGCTAAACGAAGAAACATTACGCTCGCGAATATCACACGGGCACTCCCTACGTACTCCGCTGCTAAACACGCAGAGATCATGCGAGGCTCATATGAAAATCTTGGCATCGTCCTCTCGGAACTGCTAGCTACACCGGCACTCACAAGGACAGATCTTACCTCGAGGGTGAAGATCCCGGGTTTTGATGTTGTCCTCAACAGACATCGAGCTGGAAAACCAACGATCTTTCTCTCTGCACATTATGGCAATTGGGAATACCTTGCTCAGACGGCGGGTATCTTACTTAATGCACCGGTGACGATTGTTGTCCATCCGCAATCCAATGCAGCCGCTGATAGATTTCTCAACGCGTACCGAACACGATTTGGCAATGTGGTTGTCCCGATGGGAGAGGCTGCTCGCCCACTTGTACGGGCCTTGTCTTCAGGGGGCGTTGTGGCCTTCCTTGTTGACCAACATGGCCAGGTCGATAAAGATCCGTGGATCGATTTTTTCGGACGCTCAACACCAACCTATGAAGCTCCCGCTGCTCTTGCATTGAAATACAACGCACCGATCTTCTATGCCTTTGCCGAGCGTATGGCCGATGGCACCTACAATGCCCCGATACATGAGCTGCCTATGCATGACCTTGAGAATACCAAGGATGGCATCATCGAACTCACAAAACGTCATGTGCGAATTCTCGAAGAGGCTATCCTGAAGAGACCAGAATTGTGGTCGTGGCAACATAGAAGGTGGAGAAGTTAGTTACTCGTAACTAGTAACTTGTAACTAGTATCTGGCTTACGATGACCTACTTCATCCTCCAAACCGCCTTTCTTGGTGATGTGCTTCTGACATTGCCGATGTGTTCAGCCATTAAAAGGCTGGACGAAAATGCGCGTGTTGTGCTGGTAACTACTCCTGTAGCTGCGGAGTTTGTTAGGGGGCTAGGCATGGTTGACGATGTAGTTGCCTTTGATAAGCGGGGAGTACATCGATCGGCGGCCGGACGTAGGGAGCTTGTTGCGTCTTTGAATATTACTGGACCGAAGACTGCCATAGTGCCACACAAAAGCCTGCGTACAATGCTCCTCGTAAAGGAGCTGAAGGCTGAGAGAGTTGTGACGTATGCCGATGCGGCAGCTCGATGGATCGCAACGGATACATTGCCGTATCCAGTCCATCAACATGACGTAGTGCGACATCTCACATTATTGGAGCCCCTTTTTGATAGGGTTCCGTCTGTCGCCGAGCTGTTGCCTGTTTCCATTTGTACGGAAGCAGATGCTGCGGTTGTATCTGCGTTTCTTCCGGAGGTGTCCGGACCCTTGGTGGTCCTTGCTCCCGGCTCGGCTTGGCCCACCAAACAATGGCCGGCTGAGAAATTCAGTGCGTTGGCCGAGATGCTTGTACACTCAGGGATACAGGTGGCCGTCCTTGGTGACGCCACTACACAGGGCATCGTTCAGGGACGTGCAGGAGTAGAAGACCTTTCGGGGAGAACCACCCTACGGCAAGCAGCAGCACTGATAGCCCGCGCCAATGTCGTAGTTTCGAATGATAGTGCTCCCGTGCACCTTGCGTCACTGCAACATGTGCCGGTGGTAGCAGTGTTTGGGCCAACGGTTCCTGAGTTTGGGTTCGCCCCCTTTGGTCCCAATGGACGCGTGATCGAGCAGAAAGAGCTCACGTGCAGACCTTGTAGCGCGCATGGCACGGTAACGTGTCCGCTCGGCACTCATGAATGTATGACAACCATAACGGTGGATGCCGTCTTCGAAGGTATCCTCCATCTTCTTCACGCTCACGATGAGAATCGCTATGCGCCATCAAAAACCCACACGTCCGGCAGCTAAAAAAACGGCCCGCACAGCTGCACCAAAGCAGCCCACATCCCCGCGGCAATCTGCTCCGCCCCATGATCAGAACTTTGTAGCACCACAAAAGCCTGTGCGGCTCAACCGCGCAATTGCTGATGCTGGTGTAGCATCACGCAGAAAGGCCGATGAATTCATTCGCCAAGGTGTGGTAAAGGTCAACGGCCAGGTGGTTACCGAACTTGGCACCAAGGTAGAGATCGATGACATGGTGACGGTTCACGGAGAACCGATCACTCGCTATAAGCACCTTACCTACATTGTGCTCAACAAGCCCAAAGATGTTATCGCTACCTCAAGTGATGAAAAGGGGCGAGCTACGGTGTTCGATATCGTTCGGCTCAAGACGCGATTGTTCACGGTAGGGCGTTTGGACCGTAATACAACAGGCGTGTTACTTCTGACGAATGATGGCGACCTAGCCAATATGCTCATGCACCCGCGTTATGGTATCGTACGGGTGTATAAAGCTGTCCTTGATAAACCCCTTCGTCAGGACCATGCACGTCAGATCGCCAATGGCATTGACCTCGACGATGGTCCAACACAACCATGTCAGGTGACGATCGATCCATCAGACCGGACCAACGTGATGCTTAGCATCCGTGAAGGTCGTAACCGTGAAGTACGTCGGATCTTTGAACACTTTGAGTATGATGTGAAGCGTCTCGACCGTAAGGAGTATGCCGGTATCACAACGCGAGGACTCGCTCGCGGCGAATACCGTCACCTCACACGCGACGAGGTTTTTGAATTGCAACGTCAGGTGAAGCTCGCTGAATGAACTTCCTTAACCCCTTTGCTCTGATTGGCCTTGCGGCAGCGAGCATTCCGGTCCTTCTCCACCTGCTTAACCTTCGGCGTTTGCGCACGGTGGAGTTTTCGTCGTTACGTTTCCTTGTTGAACTGCAGCAAACGCGTGTTCGCAAATTGAAGCTTCAGCAGATTCTCCTCCTTCTGCTTCGTACGTTGCTTATCATCTTCGCGATCCTTGCCATCGCTCGTCCAACCATTCCCGGCTCTCTGCCTCTGTTGAGCTCTACGTCGCGATCAAGTGTCGTGATCCTCATCGACAATTCGGGCAGTATGGAGGCCGCAGATGCGCGGGGTTCACGACTCCGTCAGGCGCAGGCTACTGCACGCCAAATCGTTGCCGGACTCCAGGATGGGGATGAGGTGGCTGTGCTGCCAATGACCGGACTCGATCCCGGGCAAACCATCGATTTTTCTCGCACGTTCTCTGTGGCTCTCGACCAAATTGAGAGGATCACGCTAACAGAAGGGGCTTCAAATCTCCCGAGATCATTGCGGACCATTAGCCCCTTACTTGATGATGCCTTACATCTGCATCGAGAGATCTATGTAGTGAGCGATGCGCAATCAAGCATTGGATGGCGCGCATCGGACGACTCAGGTCGCATTCTCGAAAAGGACGCTTCGGTCTTTCTTGTGCGAATCGGAGAAGGTCAACGTGGCCTTGAACAGAATCTCTCGGTGGACTCATTACACGTGGTTACGAAACTTCTGCAAGCAGACAAACCTGTTGAGATTGAAGCAGCGATTCGTAATGGAAGTGAGAAAGACGCAACTGGTGTGTTGGTCTCTATGGCATTTGATGGAACGCGGGTTGCGCAAAGGGCCGTTGATATTCCGGCCGGAACAACACGCACGGTAACCCTTGCTGCCCCACCACAACGGTCGGGCATGATAGCGGCTTCGATTGAGCTTGAGAATGACGCCATCGATCGTGATAATGTTCGCTGGGCAGGATATACGGTTCCTGCGAGGGCTAGGGTAGCACTTATTGGCCCATCTGCAGAGGCCGTCTTTGTACGCACAGTCTTGGAACTGCCGGGTATGGAGCGTAGTTCGCCCATTGTGCGGTCATTCACCACCGTATCGCAAGCCGCTCCGGCTATGGGAGATCTCGATGTTATCATCATTAGCGGAGGCGCAGTTTCACAAACCGAAACGTCACTCGTTCGCCAATTCGTTGAAGGGGGCGGTGGGCTGCTCCTTTTTGCCTCAGAACAGCCGGGCGTAGAAACACTGGCGTCTGCTTGTGGTTTGTCGATGAAGGACACGCAAAATGCACCGGAAGATGCCCCTTTCAGCGTGACAACAACAGATAGAGCACACCCTTTGTTTGCCGGAGTGTTTCGCGACGATGGAAACAGAGATCGTGGTGTTGAGTCGCCCAAGGTTTGGCGCATACGTCCCGCCGTTGGTGGGGTTGATATCGTACAGACAGGTGCGGGTGCACTTGTGAGCGAGCAGGCCGTTGGTAGAGGTCGGGTGATGTACTGCGCTGTTGCGCCCACGATTCCGTGGAGTACCTATCCCGGAACCGGACTCTTTGCCGCCTTTGTTGTGCGCACAATGCTCTATTGTGTTGCTCCCCGAGATCAGGGCGTAGACGTTGTTCTTGGTGAACCGGTGCGTGTTCCCGTACCACCGCGGCTGGCCGGACGTGAGGCCTTTGTTGTGGATGATGTGCAACGCATGAAGAGTACTGTTGCCCCAGTGCGACTGCCAACATCTACAGTCATCGCCATTCCACCCCAATTCAGAAGCGGAGTGGTGAAGGTGCTCACAACAGACTCGTTGCCTGTACTCACCGTAACCGCGAACGGTCCAACCAACGAATCTCGTCTTACCTATCTCGATGCCGGTTCATGGAAAGCAATTGTGAACCCACTCGTTCCCAACGCCGAGCATGTTGTTGAAGTAACCGCAGAGAGATCCATGCGAGAGGTTGTACAAGCCGCTCGTACAGGATCTGAATTGTGGCCGCTGGCCATTGTTCTGGCGCTTGCCTGTGCTGTTGCCGAAATGATGGTCTCCCGATTTATGGCGCAAGAGACGGCAGCTCCAACGGCATCGTAACTTTGTTGTTATGACGTTACCTCAGATCCACCCCGAGATCGAAGAGATCCGATCTCGTTATCACACAGCACGACGTGAACTGCGTGCTGCGGTTGAGGAGTGGCATCGTCTTTCCAACGAAGTTCGCCCACGGCTCAACGCCACCTACCAACACTACTTTGGTGACCTTGAACGCGAATTGCAATTCAAGGCATTGGAAGGGGCTGAGTTATTCCGGCGTGTTGAACTACTCAGCATCAAGGTCGCCCGCGGAGAACGGCTCACGCCGGAGATCATTGACCTCGTTAACCAGGTAGTGGACAAGGAATACGCCAAGTTTAAACGTCGATTGCGCGAAGCATTCGATATGGATACTGAACAGAGCGAACGTGCTGCACAGCAACGCGTTGACCTTCATGATGATGAAGAACTCGTGAAGATGTATCGCACGCTGGTGAAGAAGCTCCATCCTGACGCAGTAGGCGAGAATGCCCCTGGATCCGAAGAGTGGCATCGTGTGCAAAACGCCTATCGCCAACGCAATGTGAGTCAACTCCGATCCTTGCTAACGGTGCTTGGTGTAGGAGATGAGGATGATCATGCAACTGATGATTGGGACATTGAACGGTGGAAGACAGAGCTGGATGAGGTGGAGCGCAGACTTCAGATCGAAGAACGCAAGCTAGGCCGACTTCGCAGGCAAGATCCCTTTGTGATAGAAAGTGAACTCGACGATCAAATGTGGAGAACGAACCATGCTGCTGACCTACGCGCAACCATTGCAGAGAAGAATAAAGAGATAGCAGAGAATAGGGAACATTATCGCGAGATCACCGGCGGTGAGGTTCCTCAAGGCACAGATGTTGTGAAGTCAGCAGAAGACCAGACCTTTGACGAGGACTTTATGAAGAACACCTATTTCGGACAACGCTGATGTATTCCATCGAACAACGCGATGAACAGCTGCGCGGTACAACAGCCGCTATCACCTACACCCTTGGCTTTGACCGGGCTGCCCAACACCTGATCAGTGTGCGGATGCGCATCGACAACGTTACGGGCGATGCCATTACTGTTGTTATGCCATCGTGGTCGCCGGGCAGTTACAAGATTCGCGACTATGCCGGGTATCAAGGAAATGTAACCACGTGGGTAGGAACCGGTGCCAACCGCAAGAGTGCTCCCTCGAAGTGGAGAGACAAAGCGTCGCTCGTGATTGATACAAAAGGTGCAAGCACGGTGGAAATCGACTATGTGATCTATGCGCATGAACGCACAGTTCGTACAAATCACGTCAATCGCTTCCATGCATTCCTCGTTCCAACGGCTGTTTGTATGTATGTAGAAGGTCGCACAGATGAGATTCATCATGTGATGCTCACACACAACACATCGGCATGGCCCAGTGTATCAACTTCACTTTCACCGGTGCAAGCCCCTTCTCAACAAGGGATGTTGTTCGGTGCGCTGAATTATGATGTGTTGGCCGACTCGCCAATTGAGATCGGCGATCATCAAGTGCAGACCTTTGACCTTGCCGGTGCAAAACATGAAGTGGCTGTGCCCACGAATTTTTCGATCGATGTGATGTGGTTATCGAAACAGATTAAGCGCATTGTAACGGTGGAAGCTGAAATGTTCGGTGGCGTTCCCTATGACCGATACGTCTTCATCATCCAGGTCTATCCCGGGGCAGGGGGCGGATTGGAACACGCACGTTCAAGCGTGAATGCTGTAGACCCATCAGCAATGCTTGATAAAACAAAGGTGATCGGACTTCTCTCATTGTTGTGTCACGAGTATTTCCATCTCTGGAATGTAAAGCGGATCAGACCGGTAGAGTTGGGACCGTTTGATTACACACGTGAGACCTATACACCAATGTTGTGGCTTGCCGAAGGACTCACATCGTACTACGATGATCTCCTCGCATATCGCTGCGGATTCTCTACAGAAAAGGAGTACATCGAGATACTCTCCAAGGACCACATCGGCAAGCTTGCAACAGTTCCGGGCAGAAATGCCATGTCAACGCGCGACAGCTCAACACTTGCATGGCTCAAACTGTACATGGCAAGTCCCGACGGCTCCAATCGATTCCCGTCGTATTACCTCAAAGGGGGCGTGATCATCCTCTTGCTCGACGTCTATATCATCGATCACAGTGACGGGAAATATTCTCTCGATGATGCCATGCGCGCATTCTGGAAGAGATATCAGGCCGATCCATCACGGGGGCTTACAGAAAACGAAGTGATCGGACTGATCGAGGAATCAACCAAGATCCAGATCAAGGACAGACTGATGTCGTGGCTCAACGGCACCACCGAGCTGCCGTACAATGAGATCCTCGAAGCAGTTGCACTGAAGGTGGTGGACACACCAAAGCCAATTGAATCCGTGAAGATCGGTGAGGCTGTGACCTTTGCCAATGTACCGCCAGCCCCTTATCTCGGAATGGCCTTAGCCGATAGCGGTGGAAGGATCGTTGTGAAGTCTGTTGAAGATGGGTCACCCGCAGCACAGGCCGGAATTGGTATCGACGACGAGATCGTAGCCATCGAAGGCAAGCGTGTTGCATCCCCGGCCAATGTTGACCATTATTGTGGGGTTCGGATCGGCGTACCGACAGAACTCACCGGACATTGTGACGGACGACTCTATACCACAACCATAACACCATTGGCCCAGCCAACGCTGAGGGTGATTGAAATAGAGCAGCCCAGCGACCGTCAGAAAGAAATGCGCAATCGTTGGTTACGCAGAACCCTTTGACCCGTTCCCGCACCATATCGCCCCTTATCCTCCTGATCATTGCAGTGGGTACGCAAGGATGTGCCTGGTTTGACAATCAAACCACGTATTTCAACACGTACTATAACATGCGTCGGATAATGACCGAGGTGAAGGACGAATTTGAGTTTCAGGATGAGAACAAGCGCAACAAACCCCGCGTTTTGGTCCCGGCCATGGATAGCATGCGGCTTGTGAGCGGTCCACCTAAGAACACTACATATCAGTTCCTGCGGGCCTTTATCATAGAGCGGGCAAAGCTTCAGCCCGTGGCAACAAAGGTTGATTCGATCCTAATCAAGGGGTCGAAGGTCGTGGCCAATCACCCGAAGTCCGACTACATCCAAGGTTCCTTGTACCTCATGGCCGAGGCCTACTTCATTCGCTCTGAGTGGGTGCCATCACAGCAGAAATGTATTGAACTCATCGAGCGATTTGCCGATGGTGACTATTCTCCGGACGCACACTTGCTGCTTGCAAAAGACTATCTTATGCAGCGGAAGATGACGCAGGGGAAACAAACGTTGTCTAGAGCTATTGATGTGGCTTGGTACAAGGACCGTTACGACATACTCTCCGAAGCTTATCGCATTCAGGCTGAAATGGCCATTGAGGATGGACAGATTGACAAGGCGGTGAACCCTTATAAGCAAGCCATTGCGCAATGTGAGGACGGAGAACAACGCGCCAGATGGCAGGTTGACGTTGGGTCAATCTATTACAGGCTTGGAGAATATGCCTTAGCCGAAGCCGCCTTCCGCAAGGTGTTCGATGAAACACCCGATGCTCTTGCGGAGTTTGAAGCCTTGCTCTACAGAGGTTCATGTCTTGTACGTCTCGGCAAGTTTGACGATGCACAAAAGATCTTTGATGATCTCGATGCAAACAGAAACTTCAATGAGTGGACGTCCTACATTGAGGCAGAACGTCTGGCACTTGATCGGTTCCGTACCGAGAATCCCAAGGATCCGGCCGTTATTGCACGAGAACGCCAGGCAGACACATCATTTGTTGGTCGTCCGGAAATGATGGCTCAATCCTTCCAAAAGGGAATGGGGCTTTACAAAGCCGGCAATTACAATGAGGCGCTGAAATATTTCGCCAAGGCAAAGGTTATCCGTACACCCGTCTATGACGTTGCGAATAAATATTTCACCCTGCTGAAACAGTGGGATGATCAGCGCAAGAAGATCCGCAGTATTGATCAGGCGTTGGTTATCGACACAACGTATAAGGATTCATTGATTCAAAAACGGTCCGTAGAGTTTTTCACTCTTGGACGGATCTTTGAGCAGCTGGAGCAACATGACTCCGCACTTGTATACTACAACTTTGCGTATGACAGCACATCGGTGAACGACCCTGCCAAAGGAAGGTACCTCTTCTCACAAGCGCGACTTATCCGAGACACGGATCCCGATAAGGCTGATTCATTGTTTGAGATCGTTGCCGAGCGATGGCCGAAGTCAGAATTCGCACGAGAGGCGTCCACAAATCTCGGATTCACATCGGAAGGTGGCATAGACGATGCAGCTGAACTCTACAGATCCGGCAACAGTTTCCGACTGGTGAAGGACTACGGATATGCATCACGTCAGTACATGGCCATCGTAGAGAAGTTCCCCGAAAACGACTATGCTCCAAAGGCACTCTATGCCATGGGGTGGATGTACGAGCGCGATCGGAACATGAATGACAGTGCACTGTATTTTTATGGACTGCTCCTCGAGAGATATCCGCGGTCACAATACGCGCGCGAGATCCACGCAAGTGTAGAATACGCCCTTGCCAAGGCTAATGGAGTTGAGATCACAGACACAACATTGTTCCGAGATCTAGATCAAGAACTCCTTGATAAGGCTAAGGCAGGCGAGCAAAACGTACTCCAGCAGCTCATCAAGAACAACCAAGATGCTCTTCAGGTAACGGCGCCAAACCTTACCCTACCTAACATTCCTGGTCTCGCCCCCAATGGTGGCTCTGTGAATGACCTTTTGCAACAACAACTACAGAATGCAAAAGGAAATGTCCCGGGAATGGGTACGGACACAACGAGGGTGCCACCGCCGCCGAAAAAGCCATAGCTAAAGTGACTAAGTGACAAAGTGACGAAGTGACAAAGTGACGAAGTGACAAAATGACATGTATGACCAGTAACGAGAACATCGTTTCAATGGTCGCTAGGTCATTCCGTCATTCCGTCAATTCGTCTCTTCGTCAAAAAGTGACGTTTGTATGTAGCGAGATCTCTTCAAGGATGCTGCTCACGCGGAGGCATTCCGGAATTTGGCCCTCGTAGACCATGGCCAATCCCCGGGAGTGTACCTCGTAGGTGAGGCCCTCGGCATGTTCATAGGAACAGCCTGTAGCTGAGATGATCTGCGTGATGACTTCGTCGAAGGTGTGTTCTTCGTCGTTGTAGAGGATCACACGTGCGGCCAGACCGACGTCCACCAGGGTGTCGCCGTCCGGATCGGCCCATTCCATCGGGCCGGCATGAATTTCAGTTGTTATTGCGTTCATAGGTACAGGGCAAAACTACGAAAAGACCTATCTTTGTCACTCATTCCACCGCACTTCAACCAGTCCGAGGACGACCTCATGACGACCGAAGAATTCCTGATCAAGCTCGACGAGATCGTGACAGAGCGTCACATGCTTCAGCACCCGTTCTATATCATGTGGAACGAAGGCACCCTCACCAAGGAAATGCTCCGTGAGTATGCTGCCGAGTATTACCATCAGGTCCATGCCTTCCCAACGTATGTGAGCGCCACACACGCCAATACGGAAGACATGGTTGTCCGCCAAATGCTCCTCGAGAACCTCATCGAAGAAGAACATGGTCCGGACAACCACCCGGAACTCTGGCTTCGTTTTGCTGAAGAGTTGGGCATGAAGCGCGAAGACATCAAGGAGCGCCGATTCCTTCCGCACACACGCGCATCGGTCCGCATCCTTAAGGAACTCGCCGGCCGTAACAACCCGGCAGAAGGCCTTGCTGCGCTGTATGCATACGAATCGCAGATTCCTGAGATCTCCACAACGAAGATCGCCGGACTCAAGAAATGGTATGATCTCGACACAAAGAACGGCCTTGAGTTCTTTGCCGTTCACGAGCACGCAGATGAGATCCACCGTACGGTAACGCGCGAAGCACTTGAGCGCATGTGTGTTACGGATGAGCAAAAGCAAGCCGCGCTTGACTCTGCTCGTGAAGCAGCCGATGCCTTTAACCTCCTGCTTGATGGCGTTTATAACACGTGGTGCACGGAGAAGGCAGCTCTTAACTGAGCCCCGTAAACGCGCATGTGCCGTTTTATCGCCTATATCGGACCATCCATCCTTGCAGATGATCTGCTCTATAAGCCCAAGTTCTCGCTCGTTACAGCGCAGACGATGAATGCGGGAGAGATGTCTGTATCTGTGAACGGAGATGGGTTTGGTATTGGATTTTATGCACCGGAGCTCGACAACGAACCGTGCGTATTCCGTAGTATCAAGCCGGCATGGAGCGATCACAATCTGAAGAGTCTGGCCAAGAAGATCAACTCGCCGTGTATGTTTGCGCACGTTCGCGCTGCATCGCCCGGTATGCCGGTGGAAGAGATGAACTCCCACCCCTTTTCTAGCGGTCAGCTCATGTTCATGCACAATGGGGTTGTTGGCGGATTCAAACAGATCCGTCGCAAACTTCTGCGCACGCTGAATGACACGGCATATGACGCAATACATGGCAGCACAGATTCCGAACACCTGTTTGGACTCTTTCTCAACCACATCGCAGATCCACACGGAAGTGTGACATGCGAAGAGATGGTGCAAGCCATGAACATGATGTTCTCAGACCTCAACACCTTGTTGATGGAATCTGCCGTACGTCAGCACTCCTATCTTAATCTGGCCGTTACCAACGGAACATGCCTGATCGCGGTTCGCTATACCACCAATCCAAACGTCCAACCGGCATCGTTGTACTACATGCATGGACGTGAGTATCATTGTGTTGGCGACCATTGTGTGATGGAACCATCGTACGGCAAACCAAGCTCCATTGTGGTGGCTTCTGAGCCATTCACTGCCCGCAGATCAGATTGGATGAAGGTAGAACGTAATTCCATGATGGTTGTGGATGAGACGATGCGCATTCACTTCCATCATATCGAGATGGACGTAGAGAAACTGGACTTCGAGACTATCGCCCCGGAAATCGGATGAACTACGCAGCACTGATACCCCTCTTTCCCCTCATCGGTTTTGTGATCGTTGCCTTCTTTGGCAAACGCATCAAGAACGAAAAGTTGATAGGGGGCATTGCAAGCTCGGCCATTCTCGCCAGCTTCGTTACGGCCATTACGGTCTTTGTGGGACTCGTAAATCGAGCCCCGGAAGATCGCTCCGTGATCGTAAAGGTCTACTCATGGATCGCAACCGGGTCCTTCAATGTTGATGTGGCGTATCAGTTCGACCAATTGTCGATCCTGTTCACGCTTATCATCACCGGAATTGGTTTCCTGATCCACGTGTATTCCATTGGCTATATGCATGGCGACAAGGGATTCCCACGATTCTTTGCCTATCTGAACCTCTTTGTCTTCATGATGCTGAACCTGGTGCTTGCCAGCAACTTCCTCCTAACCTTCCTTGGTTGGGAAGGTGTTGGTCTTGCATCGTACCTGCTCATCGGATTCTGGTATGACAGGAAGTTCGACGGGACAAAGATCACGTGGACCGGCGATGCAGCGATGAAGGCATTCGTTGTAAACCGTATCGGCGACTTCGGCGTACTCCTAGCGATGTTCATGTTGTTCAACACCTTTGGTACGTTGGACTACGCAACAATTAACGCTCAAGCGCCCGGCGTTCTCTCGGTAGGCGGTACTGCCGTTACTGTGATTACGATGCTCCTCTTCTTGGGATGTACTGGTAAGAGCGCGCAGATTCCGCTCGGCATTTGGCTTCCGGATGCTATGGCCGGTCCCACGCCGGTTTCGGCATTGATCCATGCAGCCACGATGGTTACATCCGGCATCTTCCTTATCGCCCGTACCAACGTCCTCTTTGCAATGTCTCCAACAACGTTGGCAGTTGTTGCCGGCATCGGTATCACTACAGCCCTCATCGCCGGCACCATCGGTATCGCCCAACGAGACATCAAGAAGGTCCTTGCGTATTCAACGGTTTCTCAACTGGGCTTCATGTTCGTAGCACTCGGCGTAGGTGCCTTTACCGCCGGTGTTTTCCACGTAATGACGCACGCCTTCTTCAAGGCCCTTCTCTTCCTTGGTGCCGGTTCCGTTATTCACGGTATGCACCACGAACAAGACATCATGAAGATGGGTGGACTCAAGAAGTACATGCCGATCACGTATCGCACGTTCTTTATTGGAACACTTGCGATTTCCGGCATTCCGTTCCTTTCCGGATTCTTCTCCAAGGATGAGATCCTGTGGTTCGCATTCTTGAATGGCAGTCCCGTTCTCTGGGCCGTAGGTGCAGTAGCAGCTTTTACTACGGCATTCTACATGTGGCGTGTTACAACATTGACGTTTGATGGCACAGAGCGATTCGATCATCATCATGTTCATCCGCATGAGTCGCCATCAACGATGACCATCCCTCTTATCGTCTTGGCCTTCCTCTCGATATTTGGCGGATTCCTTGGTGTTCCGCATGTGATCGGGCACGCACTGCATTTCCCGAATCTTTTGGAGCATTGGCTAGAGCCAATCTTTGCCAGCGGCATGTCCATGCTGCCAGTTCATGGTGGCGATCATACCTCGCTCGAGATCATGCTGATGACGGCTTCTACCGTTTTGGCAATCCTCGGTATTCTGTTTGCTAAGCGGATCTATGCCAACGGTCTTGAAAGGGCAAACGCACTCTCTGAGAAATTCAAGGGAGTGTATCAATTGCTTCTGAATAAATATTATGTTGACGAAATCTATCATATGGTCATCGCGGGACCAATCGTTGCCCTTTCGCGCGATTTCTTGTGGAAGATCTTTGATGTGATCCTCATTGATGGTGCCGTGAATGGCTCTGCTCGTGTTGTTGGCGTTACTGGCTCTGCACTCCGTAGGCTTCAGACAGGTGTAGCTCAGAATTATGCCTTGGTCATGATGGCCGGTATCGTTATTCTCGTTGCGATGGTGGTATTCCCATTCCTTCGCTAACGTGTGTTTTACGGTATCGATCTTTGCATCTACGCACGTCATTGAGACCGACACCGGTTCGTTGTTTGACCATCCGGAAGACTATACCCCGTTCTTTCACGTCTCTGCATTTGCCCACCCGTCCTTGCCCTTCATAACCGGCGCAGAGCCGGAACGTGTATCCATGGCAGAATGGGGGCTCATTCCTCGTTGGACGAAGGACGAAGCCGCAGCGCATGAGCTGCGTGCGATGACCTTGAATGCACGGCGTGAGACGATCTACACAAAACCGTCATTTCGCGATGCCATCGTGAAACGAAGGGGGCTTCTACCGGTTAATGCATTTGTTGAGTGGAGACACCTCGAAAAGGTGAAGCAACCACATCTTGTGAGGATGGTCGGATCGGAGATCTTTACGCTTGGGTGTATTTGGGAAGAGTGGACGAATAAGGCCAGTGGGGAGCAACATCGGACCTTTTCGATCGTGACAACGGACGCAAATCTTTTGATGTCCTATGTACACAATACGAAACAGCGTATGCCTGTTGTCATTCCGCACGGTGAGCGAGAAGCATGGCTGCATGCGGCAGACCGCGAGATAATCGAACCACTCATGAGACCACTTGACGAAGGACTTCTTGAAGCGTTTCCGATCACTCGTGAGGTATCGCGCATCAAGGTCAACACAACCGAAGCCGAACTTCTTGAACCTGTTGGTGATGTGATTACGTGATCGTAGCTGCGATTCTCCTTTCAGTATTCAGCCTGACCGTTCCAAAGGTCACGCTTTCTGATCTTGAACATCGTTTTGCCTCCGGAAAAGACACAACCTACGTTGTGAACTTCTGGGCTACATGGTGCAAGCCATGTGTTGAAGAACTCCCATCCTTTGATATGCTAGCACGTCGAGAATCCGGGAACCCGGTTGTGGTCCTCCTTGTCTGTCTCGACGCGCCTTCAGATCTCAATGCAAAGGTGCTCCCATTCCTTCGAAAAAGAGCGTTTGCTTGCGAAACTGTATTGTTCACGGAACAGAAGCCGCACCTGTGGATTGATAAGGTTGATTCAACGTGGAGCGGAGCAATTCCGGCAACATTGTTTGTGAAGAACGGAAAACGCCTTTTTCGAGAACAAGAATTCACTCAGCGTACCCTCGACTCGACATTCACCACATTTCGAGATCATATTCGATGAATTGTACATCACTACGAACGCTTGTAGTTACATTGACTCTGTTCCTCGGCTTCTCTAGCGGAATGGTAAGCCCCCTCCATGCTCAAAATCCTCTGGCTCCTGATGGATTGAAAGTTGGAGACCAGGCTCCTGATTTTACCCTAAAGAATGTTGATGGCAAGCTGGTAGGACTGCGTAGCTTTGTGGACTCCAAGGGTGTTATCCTGGTCTTCACGTGCAATCATTGCCCGTATAGCGTGAAGTACGAAGACCGTATCATCGAACTTCACAATACATTCGCAACAAAAGGTTTCCCGGTCCTGGCCGTGAATCCAAACGATACCGTTATTGTACCGGAAGATGCCTTTACGAAGATGCAGGAACGTGCATCCGAAAAGAAATTCCCATTCCCGTACGTTATCGATGAAACACAGATCGTCGCAAAAAAGTATGGGGCTCGCCGGACACCACATGTGTTTGTATTGCTTCGCACTCGCACGGGCTGGACAGTAGAATACATTGGCGCCATCGATGATAATCCGGATGACGCATCAAAAACAGAATCGAAGTTCGTTGAGGATGCAGTGAATGCACTCCTCAAGAACACGAAGCCCGAAACAGCCACCACAAAGGCCATCGGGTGTACCATCAAGTGGAAGAAGGGATAACGAGAGAGTATGGAGAACAGAAACAGGGAAGACCGCGACCCGGAACGTCAGCCGTTGACCAATGATTCGGCAATGGGCCGAGAAAATGGTCCGCGTGGACGCAGGCCACGCCCATCGGGCGGTCAAGGCGGCGGCCAACGCGGTGGCGGTGGTTATGGTGGCGGTGGTCAACGTAGCGGCGGCCAACGTAGTGGCGGTGGTTATGGTGACGGTGGCCAACGCAGTGGCGGTGGTTACGGTGAGGGTGGCCAACGCAGTGGTGGCGGCCAACGCAGTGGTAGTGGCCAACGAAGCGGCAGTGGCCAACGAAGCGGTGGCAGTGGTTTCGGGGGCGGTCAACGTAGTAGCGGTGGCCCGCGTAATGCGGGCAACGGCTATGGCGGTGGTTCGCAGAGAAGCGAAGGTGGCCCACGAAGTGACGGCGGCCAACGAAGTGGCTATGGTGGACAACGGCCACCGCAACGCAGGCCAAACCCGCAGTTCGAAGATGGAAATGCTCAAAGAGGGCCAAGTAGCCCAAGAGGGGATCAAGGACGGGATCAAAGAGGCCCACGAGGCCCGAGAGGGCCACGAGGTAATCAAGGACGAGATCAAGGACGGGATCAGGGACGGGATCAGGGGCGCGATCAGAGAGGACCGAGATCTTTTGATGAGAGACAGCCGCTTACGAGTGAAAACCCTGCATATCGTCCGTCGAGAGGACGTAGTGGTCCGGGTGCTGGCGCACGTGGTGGTCAGCGTGGCGGATTTGGTGGCGGAGGATCACGTCCGGGTGGTGGATCTCGACCAGGTGGTGCAGGCGGACGCGGTGGTTTTGGCGGTAGGCCAAAACGTGGTGGACGTCCGGGTGCTGCGGGTGGCGTGTACACAGGAAACCCCGGCGGCAGCGCACGGCGTAACACACGCGAAGAAGGGCGAAGCAAGGTCTACACGTCGGACCGATTGGTCTTTAAAGAGAATCTCGATGAGCGGAAACCAACAGAACGGAAGATGCGTAGCAGGCGCAAACGTCCGTCTGACGATTCAGGGAAATAGGATCATATCACAAGAGTAGAGGGTGACCATGCGTTCAACGGTACTAATCGTAGTAGGTGTTGTTGTTGCAAGCATAAGCGCACTTGCGATGAGCTCGCGAACACACAAGGATGACTCGACAAGTAGTTTCATGATGGAAGTGGACTTCAATGAGCGCACTCCGGTGGTCTCATTGTTCTATGGTTCTGCAACACCGTCGCGTGAGGGGATCTCAGGAACCATTGAGCAGGACATGACCTTTGGCGGTACGCTTGGGATGTCTCGCGAAAAGGCCTGGTTCCGCGACCCAAGCATTATCCAGCGGTATTCTAGTAATGTCTATCTGTGGTACGGTAAGGCAGCTGACGCCCAGAACATTTCCATTCAAGCAGAGGGCGACAACCCTGCTATTGCAGCCACAAGCTCAACAAACCTCTTTCGCATCGGTCTCGCCGATGAATCAGGCTTTGGTTATAAGCTTGGTGAATCCTCGAACGTGATGTTCCTCGCTTCGAGTGCAGTTCTTTCGTGGACGTCTGTAACTCCGCAAACGGTCACAGCAGATTCTACATCCGCACAAGCCCTTCGTGATTTTGAAGGGGCTCTTCGGTTCGGCGAAGCTATGCGTCCCACCATTGAGTGGCGTGTTGCGGGTCCGCTCAGTCTTCGTGTTGGCTACGAATGGTCGCAGATCTATCCGCGCCACATGTTCTGGTATTGGGTATTGAGTGAAGGTATCGAAGGTATCGCCGATGCAGGTGCTACCTGGTTTGCACGTGAGATTGGGAAATCATCACCTGCGGCCATGCCCATCGTGTACTTCATCCTCAAGAACGGCGTAGCCGCTGGCTTCAAAGCCTTGCGTATGAATCAGATGAACTGGCCGTTCACAACTGCTGCTCCGATGAACGTTCACATGTGGAATGTTGGAATCGGACTGAACTTCTAAAGTTCAACCTCGATCTGTGTAGAGAGGAGATCTTCAATGGTCTCTCTGCGACGGATCACCTGGGCCTTGCCCTTGTGGACCAAGATCTCAGCCGGACGGTAGCGACTATTATAGTTGCTAGACATCATGTAACCGTATGCGCCTGCGTTGAGGAAGGCCAGAACATCGCCCTCGCGTACTTCGTTGAGTTTGCGATCCCACCCGAACGTATCGGTCTCGCAGATGTACCCCACAACGGTATAGATGCGCGGCGTTCCGGTGGGATTGCTTGCATTGATGATGTGGTGATACGAATTGTAGAGCATGGGCCGGATAAGGTGATTCAAACCAGAATCGATTCCGGCAAAAACAGTTGCTGTTGTTTGCTTGATCACATTCACACGAGTGAGAAACGTACCTGATTCGCTCACGAGAAACTTGCCCGGTTCAAACCACACCTCAATCGGTGTTTGACGCTCTGCATTGAATTGTGCGATACGAGCAGAAAGCTTCGAGCCAAGATCTTCGATGTCTGTTGAGATATCATCCGGCTTGTACGGTACCTTGAACCCGCTTCCAAAATCGACAAACGTGAGCTCGGGGAACATCTCAGCCGTTTCAAAGAGGATCTCTGCACCTTGCAGGAATACGTCGGCATCTACGATGTCGCTTCCTGTGTGCATGTGTAAACCGTTCACATGAATGCCGTGAGTTGCAACGATGCGCTGAACGTGACGCATTTGATGAATTGAGATGCCGAATTTAGAATCGATATGTCCGGTACTGATGCGTTCATTGCCCCCTGCCATGATGTGCGGGTTAACACGAATACACACGGGTACGCGGGATCCAAACTCATGTCCAAATCGCTCGAGTACGGAGATCGTGTCAATATTGATATGAACGCCGAGATTGACAGCCGTCCGCAGTTCTTCGAACGAAACCATGTTTGGTGTGTAGAGGATCTCCTCTGGTGTAAACCCTGCATGGAGACCAAGCTCCACTTCTTGCAGGGATACCGTATCGAGGCCGGTGCCAAGCCCCTTCATCACTTTGAGGACCGTGATGTTGGTGAGTGCTTTGCAGGCATACATGATGCGCAGAGATACGTTTGGAAACGCCGAGCGAAGGCGGTCTACTTGGCGGGCCATGATGGCCGTGTCGTACACGTAGACCGGCGCGCCTGCAATAGCGCAAAGGTCGTCAACAGGAATGCCGCCGATTTGATATCGGCCGTTCGTAAGATCCATAGTTGTGCTCCGGTGAGCGGCAAAACTACGACGTTGGCCACTGTGAGCGAGCCACTATCTTCTGATGATGATAGGAACAGAGGTTTGTAGAGCGCCCGATGCCAATTGGACAACATACATTCCCTGAGAAACGGATGATACGTTGAGCTGGATTGCGCCCCCTGAAACCTCGGCGTCATAGACGCGAAGTGGACGTCCGTTCATATCTGTAATGGTTGCGCGTACCGGGCCGGTTGTACCCGTGGTAACGGAGATGTTCACGGTATTCGAGCATGGAGAGGGCCATACGTTCTGTGCTGAAGTCAATGACGAGGAAGGAGTCCGGAACAGTGGTATGGTAGGAAACTGTCGAGGAAGTACAGACGGCAGATACGTTGTTGGGTCGTCGCCAAACCATTGCTCCAACGCAGAAGCATAAATGCTGCGAAAATCAACATGCCAGTGAAGATTCCCATCACTATTGAGGTCGTGTACGCTTGGAGGTACACCATAGAGTCCACCGTTCACACTGGACCCTACAACAAACACGGGCGCTGCAGTACCATGATCTGTGCCCGTTGCCTTTGGTGCAGGTCTTCTCCCGAACTCGCTCATGATAAGCATCGAGACGCGGTCTGCCATTCCGGCTTCTTCCATTTCGCGTTGGAAGGCGAGCACGTTGGTAGACATTTCATCGAGCTGTTGGGCGTGATCGTATTGTTGATTGGAATGTGTATCAAACTGTCCGGTATGTACGATGTACAGTTGTGTTGTAAGACCGCCACGAATACTGCGAGATATTGTGCGCAAGGACTTCCCAAAGTTTCCCGGACCATTGTAGTATTCGCCACTTCCGTAGGGAACACTGTTCACAGCCGAATCTGTACGACGGATAAACTTCTTGCCGTCCTTTGCTTGACGGTGAATGAGAGCTTCGAGGTCTGGTCCAAGGATGTTTTCTGTTGATAGTCCAACCTTCTCGGCGATTGGTGTATTGGTTTCATACGTGATACCCATGTGCGTTTGCATGCCCACAAACGCCCGCCCCATCTTATCGCCCATCTCTATCGCAAACGGGTCCGTTGCCGATTCTAATTTTTCGTGATGGCGCAATTCTAGAAATCGGCCCATCCATCCCGTAGTTTCAAACACGTTGCTATCTGAGGCAGAGAGCCAGATGTTTGTCCCGCGGAAGTGCGAGAGGTCCATGTTCGGATAACCAACACCCTGTACGATGGCAACCTTGTTCTCGTTGAAGAGCGTAGATAACGGCTTCAATGAAGGATGGAAGGCAAGTTCCGTTGTACCCGGAATCGGCAACGTACTCTCTGCCTTGATGGACATGTCTACGCTAGCAGTATCCCGTCGAATCCGATAGTATTCATCATCGTGAATGGGAATGAGGGTGTTTAATCCATCATTGCCGCCAAAGAGCCGAATTACAACAAGGATGTTGTTGTTGCTGTTCACAGGCGCAGAGATCCACCCCATGCCTGCATCTGGTGCATGCATAATTCGCGCGAGTGTTGGTAGCCCCGGAAGCGCTGCGAGGGCACTTGTGGCAACTACGGATCGAAGAAAGTTCCTGCGTTTCATATCGTTTAGAATAACTGATAAAAGGGGCTAGACATCACCGATGACAGTCCTTGTTGCTGACGCGTTTCAAGTGACATTGGCCTGCTACGCAGTTGAGAATGTAGGCGTTGAATCAGATCGGTATCATCTACGCCTAGCACGTCATTGCAGAGTGTTTGAGATAGTGCTTCTATGTTGTTCATCCCCCCAACACGATCGATAACCTGAACAGGATTGTAGAGGTTGACTCTCCAATTCGTTGACTCGTTCTTGAACGTGAGCTTCCCTTCTGCAAGCTTCGTGCATTGTGCGATGCGTCTCGAAACGTCTGAGGGTGTGAGCCAATCCAGATCTCGATGCCACCCCGATACGTTAGGCGGTTCGTATGGAAGATGCCCAAATGCGGCAAGACGAGAGATTAGATCGTCGCCATGCCTTGGAGAGTCTAGAAAGAAGTCCGGAATATCCGTAACCTCCAGTATCCGCAGGCTACCTAGCCACAAGTGCATAGGCGTTTTCACCAAGCGAAGCCGAAATCGTCTATCAAAGAACAGCTTGCTTGATAGCAACGTTCTCATCGTTCTGCCAATGTCGAAGTCATTTGTGAGAAGGAGATCTGCTATCCCTTCTACTTCATGCGGCGATGTTTCACTTGGGCGGGCGATGAATTCTTCGCAGAGCCTCTTTGCAAACCACCATGCGATGTCGGACGAGCGTTGTTGGAATAAGATGTTCACAACGTCTGTTGGCTTCCATGGACCGACCATGCCCATAATGTTTTTGTCTCGGGGATCCCAACGGTGTGCTGACCACGAACATTCTCGATCGCGAAGCAGATCATCCGACGCTGCATCGTAGGCCGACCATTCCTCGGTGATGTGTGTACCCGTAAAAGCGTGCGCTATGGAAACGATATCCTGTTGCGAGCAAAGGGGCTGACCGGTCCGCGAAGAGTGACCCAACACATGGATCTCTAGAAACTCGCGGGCATGGTTTTCATTGACAGCGTTTTCGCGGTCATTCCAGTAACTGTGTACTCCATCGAGATAAATCTGCATTGCCTGACCAAGGGTGACCTGCGACACCAGTTCTCGGAGATCGCCGAGACAGAGCTTACGCATCACTTCATTCTGATCCAGGCAATGTTCAGCAAAATGGCTGCCACCACACGAAGACGGGAAGTGCATATGCCACATCAACGTCATGCGTTCCTGCAGTGATGTAGGGCTTGTTACGATGTTTCGGCATATCCATTGACGAAGGTCGGTATACCGACCGTTCTTTTCGTCAAAGAACCCATACCAACGCGGACTCGAATGTGGTCGGGATTCACTCCATACCTTGTTCCCGATCATATGTTGAATCGAGGAACGATCTGGATCGAATGGGGTGAAGAGTCTGTTCAGCGTCGCCTCAAGACCCGTGTTCAGGGCAAGTCGGATCTCAGAAGAACGAGCACCAATAACGGTGCGACGCAACAGGTGCGATGCGGCTTGGGCATCAAACTCAGAGGCAGTGATCGGCTCTAGTTCAGGTATCATTCAACGGCAACCTTTGTGTGGTTGTGCAACCTCACAAAAGTTGACAAGCGATCAACCTTTACAAAAACTTAACTCGCGCCGAGAAGCCCCTTATAGGGTTCGGGAATGAAACTTAAAACGTTCGATCTCTCGAGCGAGACGTTTGATCACCCATCCCACGATGAGCGTATCATCTACGTATCCGAGTACCGGAATGTAATCCGGGGTGGCATCGGTTGGTATCAAGAAATACACGAGGGCGCCGAGAATCATTGCACGTGTAGGCCAGGACATTTTGAATGTCTGGTCTCGCATCATGCGGAAGAGGACGCCGAGGTTGCGCACAAGCGTAGAGGCTGCATGGAGGCGCGAAACGGATCGAATGCGTCGTTCGGTACGTACGAGGATTTGTTCCTCGTCTTCCGGACGAACGTCATCGGCGTATTTTTTGATCATGAGGTTTTGCCTTTTCAGGCGTCTGTCTTTGCTCTGCCAGCCCACATGATGGCAACAGGAATTGCAACGCAGTATCCGAGAACAAGAACGACAGGAGCTACATCAACAGCAAGCGGATTATCCCATTGGGAGATCCCCGTGGAAAGCAGCAAGAATCCTACAACGATTACGGCAACGCCGGCTGCGAGGTAGATATAGTGCTGACGGGACCACGGATTGGTCCATGTTGTCTTTGGTTGTTTGCCCAACGTTGGGCGCTCGATCTTCTTGGCCATAGAGACGATTCCTTTGCGGTAGGACGGATGTCTGCTGCCGTTAGCAGACTCGCAAAGGTACGAAAAAGTGCCAGCGGGATTAGACTATCACACCCTGGAGGCTAGAAACGTGGTCAAATTGTCGTGCGGCTCAAGTTCAAACTTCTTCCGCATGCGTTCTCGGTGCTTTTCTATGCTGCGTACCGAGCATGAGAAGAGCCTGGCAACCTCTTTCGATGGCATGGGGAGACGAAGAAATGCGGCAAGTCGGAGTTCCGTAGGCGTGAGTGTTGGGAACTCAGAAGCCAGACGCTGAAGGTATCCGCCGTGCATTGTTTCAAAGATGTGCTCAAAATGAGCCATCGAGTCTGAATCTAAAGCCTGCATCACCTCACGGTGAAGTCCTTGTACTTCGCGGCGTGTATCCGGTGGGAGAATGGCCTCGATATTCGAAAGTTCATTGGCGATGTTCTTCAAGAGTCCGGTATAACGCATCTCTCGCAACATACACGCTCGAAGCATCTGTCCTTGCTCCAAAGGTGAGACCTTGAGAGCTTCGGTGTTGGTCATTACAGTACCCATCGTACAGCATCCTTTTCTATTCGGACCAGTCCGTGTGATCGAAGTTCGTGAACCGCTGCAATGAGCAGGCGGTGTGGAGTGCCCGTCATACGTTCCAAGAGTGTCTCTTGTACAGGGACGGTAGCAGAGCCATCATCTCTAACACCGAACGTAGCTGCAACAGTTTCCAAGACACCAAGAATATGGTCGCCTGTTGTTGGCGCAGCGCAGGTTTCAGATAAATGTCGAGCCGTTTCAAGTCTATTTGCGAGTTGGTGCATATAGGCTGCAGCCAATTCAGGGTTGGACAGGGTTGACTGAAGGAACTTAGCCCTTTCCATCACACGAACGATGCTATCCACAATAGCCGTTGCACGTACAGCATGGACAGCGGCGGTGGTGGTAAGGCGAGCTCCAAGGAGTGCGCCAGGGCCGCTAAGACCTACAGCGTGGGTGATGCCCAAGCCATCTGCGCGGATCTCCACGATGCCTCCTTTTTCTACGAGGAAGACAGAGTCGGAAGATTCACCGGGTGTGTAAAGATCCAATTCGCACGGAACGTTACGTCGGGACGTTTCCGGGAAAATCGTATCCCATGGAGCAATGGGCAATGTGGTAGTGTCATGTTTCATGAACAGCACCAAGTTCGCCAGTAGACCTGTGGTCTTACTATGACTTTTGTCAGGTCAGTCCGTGATATTTGCGGTTTTGATCAGCCCCTTCATATTCTTGAGGCGGATCGTGCGGCCCTGAGTCTCGATAAGCTTATCGGACTTAAACTCTGAGAGCGTACGGATAACACTCTCCGGGGCCGTACCTACAATGGACGCGATTTCCTCGCGGGTGAGGGGGCTGTTGAGTGTTTCGCCGTCTTCGCTCAGTCCAAACGTTTCTTTAAGGACAAGAAGTGCTTCGGCAACACGCTCGCGAACGGACTTCTGGGCGATCTCCACAACGCGACGTTCAGCATCTTCAACTTCGTGCGAAAGGTCCTGCATCACACGCAGGGCAAGGTGTGTGTTCTCGCGCACAATGCGGAAGATGGTTTCACTCGGAACGAAACAAATGCCCGAATCTTCCACGGCCGTGCAGTTCATTGTATAGGGAACGCCGGAGACCATGCTCGCATAACCCACCATATCTCCGGCACCGGCAAAGCGTAGAATCTGTTCACGACCGTCTGAGCCAGGGCGTGTGAGTTTTACGTGACCGTGATGAATGCAGAAAATTCCACGCGGGTATTGGCCGTAGTTGAAGATAGATGCATTGCGACTGTATTGCGTACACGTTTTGATGTCTGAAACCTCTACGGCTTCATCGCACGTGAGCGACCCAAGAGTTGACGTAACGCGTGAGCCGCATGAAGAACACGATTCAGAATTCGAGAGCATATCGTGTCTGTCCGTACGTAGTGAATGACGTGTGCAAGTTACCTACGCAACAACAGATCCACATCCGTAGTTCGGCTGGTAATGTCGTAGAAACTACGGCATTTGTACCGAATCGTGCACGAATTGATTAGTGACCTGTGGGTCGGGTCAGATGGAGCAAAGTAGGCGTTTGCCAGCTTGTAAAAAACGAGTCAAATGAATCTCTATCGGAAGATGAATACGGCCTGCGAAACTCTCCTCCCGTCGAGGAAATAGGCGTTAAGGATATGGGCCCCCGCAGGGAGATTGGAGACGGAGATTTGCGGCGCCGCTGCAAAAGTATGCGTAGTACCGAGAATGTCTGTGAGCGTTAGGAATGTAACGGGGGCTGAAGAGGAGATCGATATTGAACTACTTGCCGGGTTTGGATATACCTCAATTCTGCGCTCTGAGTCACGAGAGGCAACACTGCTCGTAACAGGAAAGTCCCTCCGTAGAGTGCGCAAGGCATCGTTCGTGAATGCGATTACACTTCGGTCCTTCATCCACCGTACGCCCGAGAAGTCGTAGTTAGGACCCGCCCATAGCTCTGGCGTCCAGGTTGTGCCACCATCGGATGTGATGAGGATCTTCCCGGCGCGGCCCACAGCGATTCCGTTCTGTGCATCAACAAAGTCGATTCCCGTTAAGCCGAAGGACATGGGTGGGTTCGATTTTTCCATCACTGTTTCCCACGTAATGCCACCATCGTCGGTTCGAAGAATCACGTCATATGACTGCTGGCCTATTCCGTTTGATTTTGATCCAATCGCCCATCCTTCGCGAACGGACAAAAATCGCCAACTCTGTATCGGTGTTGGAAGTGGAGAGGAGGTCTTCCATGAACCACCATCATCATTTGTGCGGCAGACTCGATACTGGCCTTCTACATCTCTAGCGACGAAGCAATACGTGCGTTCATCGAACATGGCAACTGGACCGGCAATAAAATCTACCAACGGAGGTAAGGGGCGAGTGTCCCATGTTGTTCCGGAATCAGATGTGCGGCTATAGCTCGCATACGTGGTTCGCACGCCGTGCGAGGCATTGGACATGGCAAGCCCATTCGTAGCTGAGGAGTCAGTGAATGTGAAGGTACTCCATGTTACACCACTGTCTTTGGAAGCCACGATCCGGCCGAGATACCTACCGCCGATCAGTGTATCGAGTGCAACAACGATGACCTCTTGAGATGGTGTAGCTATAGCATGTACCTCATGAAACGGCAAAGGAGTAAGAATGGGTGTCCACGATCTGCCGTTATCGCGAGATCTGTGCACCCATGCGTTTCCATTTGAACCACCTATATACACAGTTCCTTCTGGGTCACGTTCGGCACATTGCGGCCGCCGACTAACACCATTGTCGAATGAAAAACGCAATGAATCATTGCGAAATCTCATCCGAAGGTAGCACCCTCTTTCGCCCACCAAACAGCCATATGAATCACTGATGAATTGTGCGGAACGCGACGTATTCCCAAACCCATAGTCTTTGAACTGCCACGTTGAGCCGCTATCGATTGACCAACATGAACGTTGATACGGAGATTGGAGGTCTTCTACGACTAAGAAAATGATCTTGCCATTCGGAGTAACAGTGAGGCTATGTGTAGTTGCTCGAGAATCTGAGTATGCAACGGCAGAATCAAGAAATCGGACGGACCAAGAAGCCCCGTCATCAACTGAAGTAGCAATAGTCACTGGGTCCTGAGAAAGAACTATGCGTCGGGGGATTGTAGGGAGTATGGAAACACTTGTAATCGGTCTATCGCTGATGCCATCGATTCCTGACATTGATGACCACGTAATGCCATCATCCAGTGACCGAAGAAGGGTTCCGCCGGTTCCGGCACTGATCCAAAGTCCGTCTGAGCCGGCAATAGTTCGAAGCGTTTGGTCCGTTTGAATCGAAACATTGATCCAGGTCGAACCGGAGTCTGTACTTCGCAGAATCGTTCCTGATGTTCCGACAACGATCACTGTCCCGTTGGAACCAACATCCAGAGCACTTAGATCATGATCGACAATATGCTTGAGTTGAGACCACGTACGTCCAGAATCAAAAGAGCGATACATCTCTCCACGATTCCCCACGCAAATGGCGCTGTTGTATGACACGAAGCAAACGTCATTCAAGTCGTGTTGGCTGATTGTTGACGTGAATGATCGAATCCGACCACTATCGGATAGCGTTGTAACAACGCCACCGGAGCCGCAGGCAATCCCCAACGATGCGTCCTGCATATCAAGGGAAAGGAGCGTTTCAGCTTCCGGCACCGGTGAGACTCGGGACCACGGCGATGGAGGTTGTGCCATTACCGTGGACGAGAATGAGATGACCAGACAAATGGTTATGGATATGATTCGATGCACGATAGAAGCCCCTCACAATGATGTGAGGAAAACCGAACGTACTCTACAGATATTGTTGCCCCTTACTTCATCCACACAACGCTGGCCGAACTGCCAAGCGAGTCTACGCCAACCAAGGGAAGTGGGGAGCCCTTCTTTGAGACGCGGAAGAGGCGTTCAGAATAGAGCTGGGACGTTGTTTTATCGCCATAGATGAACTCATCGCTGCGAGGCGACCACATCTGTGAATGGATCACTGCATCATTGGTGCTGACAGACGTATACGTTCCCGTAGCAACATCCACAATAACCATAGGGTTGATGCAGACGATGGTTGAATGATCCGGTGAGACAGATATCGTGGGGCTATTCAATGATGGAAGAGTTGAGGTGACGTTATCCTCGCGTTCCGTGCTCAGAGCGAAGCGTTTCAGAACAAAGGAGTTGCGCTCGTTCCAGAGATAGACGATTGCATCGTTAGCGATCCATTGAGCGGCGCGCACTTCATCGCGTGTGCGATAGCGCTGTGATGTGCGAGTGGTAACATTCACCACGAACGGGACCGGTCCAATACGTCCGGAGAGGGTGGTATCAACGGCTACGAAGCAGATCTTGGAGCCATCGGGCGACCAAGCGGGTGGAGCTTGAACATGGAGTGAGGCTTTGATCAGAGCTGAATCTGCAAGCGTGATGCGCCCCGTGCCATCCTTACCACAAACAACAAGTTCATATCGACCGTTGTTGTGTTCGAACCACGCAATGCGTTGTCCGTCCGGAGATGGAGTAGCGAAGACTGCACTAGTTGGGCTGACCTGGGCGTACGTTGTTGATGTTGCATCGAAACGGTAGAGCGGTAGGTCCGACCCACTTTTGCCTGAATAAAAGAGATACCGTCCAGCGTCCGTAACCGCGATATGATACTTGGTTGGAGCTGGGACAGGTCCTAGGCTGGTGCGCTCCGTTCCGTCTACATTCATTCGATAGAATGTAGTGATGCGAGTGACCGGATCGCGTGCGACAAAGGTCATAACATCCTTTGGTGGGTCAGGAACAACCACATCGGAGGTACATCCGGTAAGGATGAGAACTGCCACGAAGGCTATGGAAAGCAGGCGCAGGGAAGTCATAGGGCGGGTAATGAGCAATGCACGTGCCAGAAACTGGGATTTGGCAGCCGGGGTCCCTTATAGAAGGCTAGCGACCTTGGAGCGGCAGGCTTCCTTGAGTTTCTTGGGCGAAATGATGGTTAGGACGTCGGCCCAGCTTACAATCCATGAGATGAGTTCCGGGGAGAGCGGGGCATGAAGCGTCATCGTCACGTTGCCGTTGGAGAGCTCAGAAAACTCCTGCGACGGATGCCACATTCTGGAGGTAAAGAACTGGGCGGCCTGCTTGTTGATGCTGAGTTTGATGGACGTAACATCTCCATCATACACACCAAATCGACCAGAACGATACCTTTTCTCGTTGAAAATGTGGATCGGATCGGTGATGTCGCTGGCTCGTTTCACATGATCGATCCGATCAGCAGCGAGAGTAATGTATCGATTATGCACGGGGTGCCATGCGGCAACATAAAGCCGACCGGCGTGATTGATAAGTCGACAGAAGCTCACAACAAAGGTCTTAACAGTAGACGCATGGATGCTGCGATACGTAACGCGGTCCCAATGTGGGTCTACAATTGCCTCAACAATGTCCACAAGGACTGCATCATTAACTGCCGTTGCATATCGGCCGGGCGATACGTCACTCACAAGATCCTCCCGCATGAACACTGTGCCGGGAGCGATCTTCTCTAACTTCCGCATCAGCCGGTCCACATCATGTTCAACGCGCGTACCCCTGAATGACGTGAGAGCCCCCTTCAAGATGTGAAGCGATAGCAGTTCACCAGAATTGATGGAAAGGGGCTGGAGCATTCGTGAGCCTGATGGCATGGACCAGCGGATAGATCGGCCGTCGCGGGATTCAACAAGCGGAACACCCGCCTCCGTCATCGTGCGCAGATCGCGTTGTATCTGTCGAATGGACACTTCCTTGTCATCTTCAAGTGCGGATACTCGAAGAGCGATCTCGGCAGTTGTAAAGGCGTTGCCACTCGATAACATCGAGAGTATGCGGACCGTGCGGCGAATGTGGTGAGACATGGTAATGTGCTAGTGTGCTAATGTGCTAATGTGTTAGTGTGCTAATGTGTTAATGTGCTAGTGTGTTAATGTGTAGGAGTGGTAGATTGTTAGTGTAACATGAGATACAAAGGGGATGAAATGAGCAATGCTGCAGTAAAGTGGTTTGTAAAGGAGTTTAAAGAGATGGTGGGGATTACGCTCTACCTCTTTTTCATCTTTGGCTCTTTCCTAACCTATCGAACCCTGGTTATGGCGCACTTGGGGGTGGAGTATCACGAATATGGATTTGCCATTATCAAGGCCTTGGTTTTTGCCAAGGTGATTTTGATCGTGAAGTTTGTTTCCGTGGTGAAGCGGTTTGACGATCAGCCCCTTATCATTCCCACCGCGTACAAGGTAGTCTTGTTTACGTTGTTCTCTGCGTTGTTTGTTCTAATAGAGCATCTCGTTCGTGGACTCATTGATGGGCTCAGTGTGGTTGCATCACTGGAAGAGATCACGGCAGTTGGTGTTTACGAGATGATATCACGCATCTTCGTCTTCGTGTTTGCCCTCGTGCCGTATTTCATCATGAACGAAGTTTCGCGCGTTGTTGGCAAGGGGACAGTATTGATGTGGTTCTTCCGGAGGCGGACGGTAGGATGAAACACGTCGGTTGTTGCTGCCATATTCACCTCACAAAGAACCACCACATTGCAACGATCGGCATACCAATCGTGCCGTTAACGGACCTGGCAACATCCGCGATCCCACCCACACGATTGCCGGCGTGATCCTTGATGTTGTTGCCATCAAAAGAGCCAACCTTTATGCCCCGGGCATTCTTGATTATGTCTCCGTCAATGATCCCGATCTTGGCTCCGCCCTCGTCCTTGATGGCGTTCACTACGAGCTCTCCAATACGCAGTCCGGAGGCAGATGTGAGATAACGGCCGTCGAATTTATATTTCGCCATTGTTGTTCCTTGTAGCCACAAAGATACGCCTTGCTGCCCGGTGAAGTAACTTTGCCGATGCTTCGATACTTGGTTGTAGTATTCTTCGCCTCGGCGTCCATCATCTCAGCTATGCCTGGCGATTCGTGCGGAACGTGTGTCTTTCCGTGCGCTCGCGCGGGGGACGGCTCGTTTACCCTTCGACTAACGGGCGGAAGAACGGACCCGGCCCGTGTGTTCACTCACGTCACTCGCGATACTCTGCGTATAGGCCCGGAGGTAGTGCAGGCCTATCGGTTCTCTTCGAAGGAGACAGGCTCGTGTAAGGATACTGTGGTTCTTGCCGACCATGCACAGACACTTGTGATGGGACTAACGCTTGGCAAAACTCCACCACTCTATGTCCCAATCACACCGGTGGCAGAATACGTCATCAGTTCTGAACCTCACGTCCCTACCTCGTTCATCGAAGTGGGTGGAGTTTTGGGATATGGTGGTAGCGATGAATCTGTAAGACCACAGATAGGCTTCAATGCGGTGTACTTTGGCGCTGAGATCCTTGTGGCTCCATTCGGTGCTATGCTCGGAAGGAACCTGTCCCTGGCTCTTGGTGGTGGACTGATGATGGAAGGTGGGCGTATGAGATTTCCTACCCTCGGCCACCTTCGATATTCATTCGCCGCTTTGCAGGACCGTACTTCGGCCCGCTACCTGCCGGATGCGTGCTCGTTCTCCTGCGAACCGCGTCCGGATACCATACCGGCTCCGGATGGGGCGGTACGCAGACCCGGACCCGATTCCGTTGACCGTGCAGCCATCCTCGTCCACGAACGTGTCATAGAACTGGACGAACATGCCCCCTACCTTTTTCTTGAAGGGGGACCGGTGTTCAATGGCTCTTTTGAAGGGGCGGGCCCGGATCCGTCGATCAACCCCGATGAATATGGTCAGTGGGTAGCAGGTGGCGGCGCGGGCATTGCGATCACAAACTGGTTGCATGCGCAGCTAGCATATCGTTTTGCTCGACTCAACCTTCGCACGCCTTGTGTGGAATGTGGCAACGTCTTTCAGGTGAACACAAATGAAGTGCATTCCGTGCTGCTCAGAGTTGCACTGCACTGGGGATGGTGATGATACAACAACTCGTACGTCTTCGATTCGGAGCTATGGGGCTCCTTGCGCTTCTGATCTTTTCGTGTCAGAATGCAACGCAGCCTACTGACCTAACAACGCAACGAACGATGACGCTTGAACTTCGATCAACATCGAATGAACCGATCATCGATGCAACGATTGATTGGTCAAAGTTTACTGGCATCAATGCTCCAATCGGAGCGCGTGCGGTGACTGGGCCGGATGGTTATGCACAATGGGTGATACCTGAAGTGTCCACACTTCGCGATTCTGTCCGACTGATCGTTAACGTTCCGTCTACATCTCCAACAGGTGCTGCAGGCCCCCTTACCTTTACTACATCCGTTTGTAATGATACGCTTATCACATTAGCGGTTGCGCCACCAACCCCATGCGGCTCGTTAAATGGCAGAGACACGGTACTCCTTGAAACATGTCCACAAGGGGGATTGGCAACTGCACGCGAATGTGTGATGTACCTGTCCACCTGCCCGGATGGCCTGATCTATACAGCAACGGATAGCACCCAAGGCTCGATCTCAGTAGATCTGCGAAGTTTTAACGTTGGCTCATCCGGAGTGGAGGTCTGCGCAACATATGCACCTCCACTTGGTACGGCAGTTGGACAAAGCGAAGAATTCACGGTACGTGTAGAAGGTCGCACGGCCAATTCGAATGCAGTACTTGTTGCGTATGATGTAGTGATCATAGGCGCTGTGTCTTGTCAACCATGCCCTTGCCCAACCTTCCAACGCACAGCATTCACGACACAAGCTGTCTGTATCGGTGCAACAGCTTCGGTTGATGTGCCATTAACCACGATTGTACCTGCCTTTGGAGGCGGTCCGGACTGCGTTACGGACTTCACGTTGGCATCCGGCTCTGATAATGCAGTGAAGCTCACAAGTGGACAGAACTTTGTTGTTCGCAGTGGTCAGTTGTTCCCGGAGATCACTTTGGAGATAACTCCACAAAACACCGGACAGATTAAGCGGACGCTTGAGTGGACAATGCAAACACGCAATCTTACCACAGGAGTTATTGAACAATGTCCAAGCAGGCTTGTTCTGGATCTCACAACGGATGTTCTCTCACCTGCCTGCGTTGTGAATCAAAGCCTTATCGACACACTTCAGAAATGTGTCTTTGCAGATACTTCCACAACGGATACGTTTTCGATTGCGAACAATGGTGATTGTGAGATCACGGTGAACGTACGCAGCAACAACGGACTATTTACAATCGCCCCCTCAGGCCAGATTGTTCTTGCTCCTCGGTCAAAGAGAGTGATCACGATATCCTTTGGTGCCTCAAAGCCTGATTGGGATGCAAACCCGGCCACTCCAATTGCAGGACGTGGTGACAAGTTCTTTGCGGGAACGATCAGCGTTACCGGTTGTGGTCCCGACGTGAACATCGGTGTTGTTGGCGACGCCTACATCCAGTGCGATGCGTTCAAGTATCAGTGCCTCCGCCAATTCCGTCCAGCAGGTTTTCCGAATGTCTATGCAGAGAGCATCCAGCTCGTAGAAAACAAAACGAACATCGTCTACCAGAACGATAATCAGAGCTTCCAACAGTACGATGTATTCGTCAAGAGTCTCACACCAAACGGGACAACATTCGATGTTGAACTTGGTTCCGGTGGAAATGGCGGTCAGTCCTACGGTGTGTTCCGCCGCATCGCAACAGGATTTAGCGTTAACCCCGGTCAGAGCATCTGCGATACCTATCCACTCAATGCGGCATCAGAGTGTTCAGACATGAAGAACGATCTCACATTGGGTTCTGCGTCATTAGCGGGACTCAGCGCGGGAGATGTTGTGCTCTATACCAAGATCGGTTCCACAGGACTTCAGTGTGCGCTCATTTGGATCCAAGCCGTTGGCCTCGACCGACCTGGGCCAAACTCATTGCCACAAGTATGTATCGAGATCTGCTATCCAATGTTTGTTCTATGAAGTACCTTCTTGCGTTTCTCCTGGTGGTAGTGACTAGTGCGCAGATTACACGTGCAGACAGCACAACCACCGAGCTCGATACTGCGATCAACGTAGGCGCAGAAACATACGCGATTGCATTCCGCGAGGTTGGCAAACGCATCGATGTGTGGTTAACCGTTGCCTCTACACGCGGCGATCGAGCACAACGCACACTCGCCCAGTCCACCAATGATACAAGGGGCTTTGCACGACCGATCCAGATCTCAGAGACATCACTCAACGATCCGGATGCGATGTACAATGGTGTGCCCCATTTCAACCCATGTGATTCAAATGAAGTGGTCTTTGTATCTGATCGTCAGAGTACCGTTACCGGACGGCGAAGCAACGATGTCTATGTGGGGCGTAGCAGCAACGGTACGTGGAGAGTTGAGCGCGCAAGCTTCAACAGCAGCGCTTGGGATGACACTCCGGTCTTTGGTCCGCGAGGTGCATACATCTACTTCGCGTCTGATAGACTTTCTCCTGGGTCGGGAAGAGCCGATATCTTCCGCACACATCGAACATCCACGGGATGGTCTGAACCAGTTGCCGTAGAGGGCTTGGCGCAGTCTGATCGACACGAAACTTCTCCATATGTTGCCGACGGTCGCATCTATTTCTCTTGCAATGCCAACGGTGATCAAGACATTTGGTCGGCAGAGATCGATGCATCCACAGGCAAGCTCACCTCGACCCCGGAGCCCCTTCTCATCGATGGCATAAATGAGAAGGGCAGCAACGAATATCACCCGGTAGTCTCTCCAGGGGGCGGATGGTTCTACTTCTCCAGTGATCGAGAACAGGGTGCGGATCGTCAATTCCGCATCTACCGTGTTGCTCTACAAAAGACGCAGCGTTCGGTTATGTTCCGAGTAACTGCTCGTACGACTATTCGTGATGAGCAGAAGAGACGGTTCTTTGGCGATCTCGATTCGATCTCCACCGTTCGCACGTCCGTACGTGTTCGAGACGTTGTGGACGGATCGGAAGAAGAACTCGCTACGGATGCTGATGGATCTGTTGAGCTCGTTGTGTCAAAGGCACAATCGCCTAGGTCTTCACTCGATGCTTCAACAAGAACATTTGTGGTGAGTGCCGTGCCCCCTTCAAACGGATTTGTGAGTAGCGTTGATACCATCGTTGTGAATACAGCTTCGAGGTGTGATGCAAGGCTTGAACACGTGATCTACCTTGATGATACCACAACACGCAAACGTAAATGCGAATTCACGTTCCGCACGTTTAACGTACCGTTCTTTGTAACGGCATATTGGTGCCCAACAACACGAGCATACCGTTCCTATACACCATGTGCATCGCTGTTCACGGACGATTTGGCGTGTAAGGATCTCAAGCAGCCCGAACATTGTGAGTCGAATGAGGCGTATACATACTCGTTTACACCGGCATCCCTCGTGCGAAGTCCGCGAGGAGCAGAGAACTGCGTGAACTACAGAGAGTTCAATGACAGTGGCGATGTATGGGCAGAGTTGGTGGACCGTAACATTGAGCACATGCGCGATGAAGTGCGGAGTGCACTCACCGATCCTTGTTTGCAACAGGCGGTGGCAGAAGGGTTGCCTGTGCACGTGACCTATGTTGGAACGACAGACGACAGAGCGATCCATCCCAAGTGTATGTATACGGGACGTGACTTTGCATCCGTTCATGCGTTAGCGCCGCATATTGAGATCGACAGTGCGATTGTTCCCTACATCGCTACGAACAAACATTTTAATCGCGGTGGTTATGGAGGTAGGGCAGGGGGCAATCAACTTCTCAGTGACCTTCGATCGCTCTACTTTGCTATTCTCTTTGACAATGTCTGTAGAGAGACCATCCCACAATATCGAGACTTGCAGAGTCGCGGACTTCTGCGGGTGAGCTCGCGCGGTCAGGCCATCGATCAACGCGATCTGCCATATGCGCTCAAGCGTGCTGCAGGCGTAGAGATACGCGTGCCCGGATATGAGAAGACCTTTACGGGACGTCCGGTAACAGGTGGACGGAGGGTTGTCCTCTGTCCGAACACTTCCTGCGAGTAGATTTGAAACCTTCCGGGTCCTTCGTCGTCAAGGGGGCCTGACTGTTTCACCCCTACTGCGGAGTTTCGATGCGATTGGAGATCAACAACGTGACCAAGGAGTACGGCAATGGTGTGCGTGCTCTTGATGATGTGACATGTTCGATCGGCACCGGAATGTTTGGTCTCCTAGGACCAAACGGAGCCGGAAAGTCTACACTGATGCGCACGTTGGCAACGCTCCAAGAGGTTGACTCTGGTTCTATCACCCTCGGTGATGTGAACATTCTCAAGGACAAGGATCGTGTGCGCCAGCTCCTCGGCTATCTGCCTCAGGAGTTTGGTGTATATCCGCGCACATCCGCAACAGATCTTCTGCATCATCTGGCCATCCTCAAGGGTCACGCCAATGCGAAACAACGAGCAGAGATGGTGGACTACCTGCTTAACAAAGTGAATCTCTTCGATCAACGCAAGAAGGCTGTGAGTAGCTACTCCGGTGGCATGCGACAACGCTTTGGCATTGCACAATGTTTGATCGGGAGCCCTAAGCTGGTTATCGTAGATGAGCCAACAGCCGGACTTGATCCGGGCGAGCGCAATCGGTTCTACAACATCCTGAGTGAGATCGGTGAGCAGGTAGTGGTGATTCTCTCTACCCACATCGTACAGGATGTGCGAGAACTCTGCACACACATGGCAGTAATGGATAAGGGTAGGGTGCTTTACAGCGGAACAACGGACGATGCGTTGAACATGGTACGGGGTAAGATCTACGAACGTCGAGTTGAACGTGCAGACCTTGCCATGTTTGAGGAACACTACCGAGTGATAAGCCACAAGCTGGTTGGTGGCAAGCCCCTTCTCCACGTGTATTCCGATGATGTCCCTGCAGAAGGATTTACATCAGCAGATGAAACGTTGGAGGACGTCTACTTCGCCAAGCTTAACTCACTCATTTAACGGACGTCTCCATGTTTACCTTTTTGACGTTCGAGTGGAAGCAGTGGCTTCGATCGCCGATGACGTGGATCTTCCTCGGCATCAATACTCTCCTTGTTCTTGGTGCCGTGAGTTCCGATTCCATTCAGTTGGGAGGGGGCGTTGGGAGTGTGCACAAGAACGCTCCGTATGTGATCGAGGGGTACTATATGTTGATGTCGTTGTTGTGTTTGCTCATGACAACGGCCTTTATGTCTGCTACAGCCAACCGTGATGTTAGCACGGGTATGGACCAGTTCATCTTCTCCTCTCCCATCTCTCGCCCAGGATATTTCTTCGGTAAGTTCTTTGGCGCTGTGACCGTTGCCATCATTCCGCTTCTTGGCGTGAGTATCGGCTCATTGTTTGGTCCCCTTATGCCATGGGCAGAACCTGCACGGTATGGTCCTATTGTGTGGAGCGGTCACCTCTACGGTCTGATAACGTTTGCAATCCCCAATACGCTTCTGACTGGTGCCATCGTCTACGGTTTGGCGATGATCTTCCGCAGCACCATTGTGTCCTTTGTTGGCAGCATGATGATCCTCGTATTCTACGTGGTGAGTCAGGGCTATACGCGAGATATTGAACAAGAGTGGCTTGCTAACATTCTCGATCCTTTCGGTTCACAGCCATTTAGTATTGCGACAAAGTATCTTACAACGGATGAACGTAATGCAATGCCTGCTGCGTTGGAGGGCGACCTGCTCACCAACCGACTCGTATGGATGGGCGTAGCCGCACTCCTTATCGTTGGCATCTATGCGATGTTCTCCACAACCAAACGTCGCACGCGCACACGTTCAAAGAAGAATGTTGTCGATTCAGCAGCACCCTCCACAGCATACGAGCCATTTCGCCCCTTTGCAGAAGCGCCTTTGTACAGATTTCGACTGAGCACCTTGTTGGGCCTGGTTGGATATGAGCTGAAGGCGTTGGTAAAGAACCGACCGTTTATCATCATCGTGGTGATTGGGCTCATCAACCTTGTGGCAAGTCTCATAACATTCACAGATAGTTATGGAGGCGCGCAATATCCCGTAACCTATAATGTCCTGAACACGGTGATAGGGGGCTTCTCGCTCTTTGTTGTTGGGGTAATCGCTTTCTATACCGGTGTTATCGTATGGCGCGATAGAGACGCGCGGATATCGGAGATCGTAGACGCAACACCGATGGCAACCAGCATGATGCTTGCATCCAAAATGATCGCCCTCTTCTGCGGGATACTCTTGGTGCTTGCAAGTGCTATGCCTGTTGCAATAGCGATACAGCTGCTCAACGGTTTTGCAGAGGTGGACCTGTGGCAATATTTCATCCGACTCATTGTTGTTGAAGGGTTGTCATTCGGCTACCTCATTGTGATGTCGTTTCTATTCCAATCGCTGATCAACAACCGCTATGTAGCCTACTTCGCCTTTGTGGCAGTGTTAGTTGTTAACGCGTTTGTTTGGCCGGCCCTGGATATTCAGTCGAACATGGCACGATATGGAGCTACTCCCAGCTTTATCTACTCCGACATGAATGCGTGGGGTCCCTTCGTTACACCTCAGGTCTGGTTCAACGTCTATTGGTCTCTTGCTGCACTAGTTATCACTGGACTCGTCTATGCCTTCGTTCAGCGCGGCAAAGAAACGTCCTTCCGTTCACGGCTAGCCACGGCAAGGGTCCGACTCATTGAACAACGTGGCAAGATATCGATTGCCATTCTCGCCTTCCTCCTCTGTGGAGGGTGGGTGTACTACAACACTAAGATCGTAAACACCTATACATCGTCTGATGAAGACGAAGAGATGGCAAAGACCTACGAGCTCACGTACAAGAAGTATGAGAAGCTTGCTCAGCCACGTTGGGTCGATTTACAGTATGCCATCGAAATCTATCCTGAGCAGCGCAATCTGTTCGTAGATGTGAAGGGGCATGTGGTAAACAAGACCAATGAATCCATCCGCGACATCCATTTTAACATCCCCTCATCGCTCGACTCCGTAGTGATCAACATTCCGGGCGCGAAGATCGCGTTGAACGACACCCGCTTGAAGTATCGCATCTATCGGTTGACATCGCCGATGATGCCTGGGGATACCTTGCCGATCCATACGTATGGACATTACATCGCCAAGGGCTTCGAGAACTATGTATCGAACACATCGGTGACACAGAACGGAACATTCTTCAACAACATGGAGATTCTGCCAAGCATTGGATACAGTACCGGTGCGGAGTTGTCAGACAAGAACAAACGTCGCGAATATGGTTTACCCCCTCGACGTAGAATGCCAAAGCTCGACACTACGGATATGGATGCTCGCGGAAGAATGTACCTCGACGTAGATGCCGATCTTGTGAATGTGTCAACCGTAATCGGAACAACGGAAGATCAGATTGCCATTGCACCCGGTTCGCTACGCAGAGAGTGGAAGAAGAACGGACGTCGGTACTTCGAGTACACTCTGGACCATGCATCGGCAAACTTCTATTCGTTTATGTCGGCCCGATACAATGTTGCCCGAGAGAAGTGGAATGGCATTGATCTAGAAGTGTATCACATTCCACAGCATGCCTACAACGTCCCAAACATGCTCAAGAGTCTGCGAAAGAGTCTGGAGTATTACACCAACAATTATGGTCCCTACATGCACAAGCAGTGCAGGATCATTGAGTTCCCACGCTACGCGAGTTTTGCTCAGGCATTTCCCGGTACCATGCCCTATAGCGAAGGAATTGGATTCATTGCTGATCTGCGCGATGTTGGCGAGGACGACATTGACTTTGTGTTCTTTGTAGTCTCCCACGAGATGGGTCATCAGTATTGGGCCCATCAACTCGTAGGGGCGGACATGCAAGGATCTGAGATGCTTTCCGAGTCATTTGCCGAATACTCCGCCTTGATGGTGATGGAGAAGGAGTATGGCAAGGAGAAGATGCGGAAGTTCCTTTCGTATGAGATGGATAAGTACCTGAGCGGTAGGGCAGGTGAATACGAAGCCGAGCGCCCGATCATGGCAACCGAAGGTCAGGGCTACATTCATTACAACAAAGGCTCCGTAGTTCTCTATTACCTCAAAGAAATGATTGGAGAGGATAACGTGAACGCAGCCTTGCGCAAGCTCTTGGCAGACCATGCGTATAAGGAAGCCCCTTATCCGACATCGATCCATGCCGTAAACGCATTCAGAGAAGTGACGCCCGATACCTTGCAGTATCTCATTGCGGATCTGTTCGAGAACATCACCTTGTTTTCCAATCGTGTTGAATCGTCGAGCGTGAAGAAGGTGGGCGCACAATGGCAGGTGACGGTGAACACCCGTTCTGAGAAATACCGTGCCGATACGCTTGGTAAGGAGACACCGGTAGCGTTGCAGGATTACATCGACATTGGTGTGTTTGGAGAGGCGTCCAAAGGGAGAAAACTGGGTAAGCCCCTGGCCATGCGTCGTGTGAAGGTATCGCGGTCAACGAATTCCTACACCTTTAACGTGCAAGAACGTCCGGCTAGCGTGGGCATCGACCCATATAACTATCTCGTGGATCGGATTCCCGACGATAATGTCAAAGCTGTGGAGTGACCACACGTAACAACCATGAAGTCGGGTAGGAGTCGGGTGTAGTATGTTTGGCGATGAAGACATTCCTCCTTGCCTGTGCGCTTGTCCTCGCGCTTGTTGATGCACGTACGCAACCGATCAACCCGCGTCTTGCGCAGGCATTGCAGGACACGCTCGCCAAATACGTAGCGTCGCTCCCGAACATCAAAGGGGCGTCTGTTAGCGTGCAACTGCCCGGACGCAACGTATGGACAGGCACGGCGGGAGTTTCTCATGCCGGTGTTTCCATAGAGCCGAACATGCTCTTTGGCATTGCCAGTAATACCAAACTCTTTGTAGCCGTTGCGATCCTCAAGCTCTCGGAGAGCGGAACACTGAGTCTTGGTGATTCGATTGGGAAGTGGATAGCCCCGTATCCGAATATCGATGGAGGCATCACTGTCCGCCAGCTCCTACAACACACCAGTGGCATCTCGGATCCGCTATTCGTTGCGCCGTGGGTGGATACGATCCGCAAAAACTCTACGCGTGTGTTCACTCCCGAAGAGGTGATGCAATGGGTGGGTGCTCCATTGTTCGCACCGGGTAAAGGTTGGGGGTATTCGAACATGAACTATGTGATAGCCGGACTCATTGCGGAGCAATCATCGGGTAAACATATCTCAACGCTGATTCGCGAGCACATTCTCTCACCATTGGAACTCGATGAAACGTTCTTTGATGTGAAAGAAATTGCGCCCGGTCCAATTGCACATCGATGGTTTAATGGAGTAGATCTTCACGATTCATCACGTGTGGGTTTGAATACTGCCGGGGCAAGTGCTGGTGCGATGTTCTCAACATCGAGAGATATGGTTCGGTGGTATGCCGCGTTGCTTGGTGGAGAACTTCTCGACTCCGCAGCATTCAGAGAGCTCACCACGTTTGTAGCAACACCCGGACCATACACGTATGGCCTTGGTATTGAACGCCAGTCCTTCTTCGATCACATCGTGATGGGTCACGGCGGTTCCACATGGGGCTACCGCAGCCGCATGGTTTACGACCCCTGTCTTGGCGCAGCAGTATGTGGCATCTCCAACTCCTGGCCATCCGGAGTTGAAGGAGTAACACTCTTGCTCTACAACGTTATCATCGAACGTCTACCTGCATGTGCTGCATCGATCGCTGGTCCCACAACCATGTGTGCTGGTCAAGACTCCGTAACCTTCACCACACCCATCATCCCCGGTGCAGATACCTATGAGTGGATCTTGTCGGAAGGTATGCAAGGGGCAAGCACAACCAACACCATCGTCATTCAGATGACAGATGTCGCCACCTCTGGGAGCATCACCGTACGAGGCGTGAATAGCTTTGGCGAAGGAGGAGCAACGTCGTTGTCGATCACTATTACTCCCAAGCCCCCTATCCCCGTGATCACCTTTGACGGAACGGTGCTTCGATCAAATGTTTCTGTGGGAAACCAGTGGTACAACATTGCGGGGAAGATTGCAGGTGCGACGAATCAGAACTATACGCCTACGGTGGAGGACACCTACTACGTTATCGTGACGGAGGGGAGTTGCAGTTCGGATACGTCGAATAACATTCGTACGACCTTTACTGGTGTAGACGGGGAACATGATGTAACGGAGAACAAGATTGTGGTGTATCCCAATCCCGCGTATGGACACATTACGTTTACTTGTGCATTGAGCAACATCGAAATTGTGAATACGGTAGGCGAAGTTGTACTTCGCGTTGCAGGACCAACAACCAATATCTCTACCGTTGGACTCATACCCGGTATGAATTACGTGAGGTGGGGAAACGTTGTGCGTGCAGTAGTTGTGGGGGAGTGACGTCGGGAGCCTTACTCTCCCGGAGTGACGTCGGGAGCCACAAACGTCTTCTTTAATAGCGAATCCCACTATTAAAGAAAATGCTCGTTTTCTTTAATAACGACCAAGAATTAGTAGATTGGTGTCATGAACCGGCTTGAAAACGGAACTTATGAAACCACTTCTGTTGGGGGTGAGACGGTACGTGCTTTCGTGCCGAGGGCTTTGCCGCCCTCTCCACCCATTGACATGGATGCTGCATTGAGTCGGACAATGGAGCGCGCGCTGCTGGCATGTGGTAGGCTGGATAGCGTGTCGGCCTTGCTCCCGGATCCGAGCATCTTTCTGTATTCGTATGTCCGACGTGAAGCTGTTCTGTCTTCGCAGATCGAGGGGACACAGTCATCGCTTTCAGACCTCCTTCTATATGAACTCGATGAAGTCCCTGGTGTGCCGTTCGACGATGTTGCGGAGGTCTCGAACTACGTGGCGGCCATGCAGCACGGTTTGGATCGAATGTCGGCAGGGTTTCCGCTCTCGAATCGACTTATCAAGGAGATCCATGAGCGGCTCATGTCGGGTGGCCGTGGTTCTGATCGCATGCCCGGTGAATTCCGCCGCAGTCAGAATTGGATCGGAGGCACCCGCCCCGGCAATGCAGAGTTCGTGCCCCCGCCAGCAACCTCGGTGGAACAATGCATGTCCGAATTAGAGAAGTACATCCATCGCAATGATGTACCCACTCTCGTGAAGGCCGCGTTGGCTCACGTGCAATTCGAAACGATCCACCCATTTCTCGACGGAAACGGAAGAACCGGCAGACTGCTCATAGCGATGATCTTGCAGAACGAGAGCGTGCTTCGTCAGCCGCTCTTGTATCTCAGTTTGTATCTCAAGCAGAACCGGGCCGAATACTATCGACTACTAGGAAGTGTTCGGACAACAGGAGATTGGGAGCAGTGGCTCAGCTTCTTTATGGAGGGAGTGGAGCAAACGTCTGCCGGTGCTGTCGAAACAGCACATCGCCTTCTCTATCGTTTCAATATCGACAACGAAGCCATTCGCACGAATGGCCTCAAGCTAGGCAGTGTTCTCCGTGTGCATTCGGCCTTACAGGCGCGACCCATCGTCACCATCGATCACATCTGCGAGATGGCTAACATGACCTTCCCCACAGCGAGCAAGGCCATCGACATCCTCCTGAGCCTTGGTATCGTGCGCGAGATCACCGGTAAACAGCGTAATCGCGTATATGCCTATCACCACTTTCTGGCGATACTGAATGAAGGTGCCGAGCCCTTTGCGTGATAGAGTCACTCCCGGAGCCTTACTCTCCCGGAGTGACGTCGGGAGCCTTACTCTCCCGGAGTGAGCAGGATGTTAAGTATTCTGTGCATATTGTACAGTATTCTTAACATTCATTCTGGAGTCAACGATGGCGTTTCGTGAACGGATCGCTTGGATGATGCTCTTGTCCATGGTCGCTACACTCGGCCCATATCTGATCTACTCGTACGGGTTTCAGCAAGGGGTAGTGATCCCAATGCCCGGATTTGAACAGCTCAAACTCTACGGCATTGCGTCATCGGCCTTTGCTGTGTTTGTGGGACTTGGATATCTGGTTTTGCGATTGAAGTATCCCGCAGATGCCAAAGCGCCGGCAGATGAGCGCGACCTAGCCATAGAGCGTCAGTCCTATCGTGCCGGCTACTGGATACTCCTCACCGGCATCATCATCGTTGGTATCTACAAACCGTTCGTTGAAAGTGGCTGGTCCATCGTTAACGATGCCATTTGCGTGGTCTTCATCACCGAGTTTGTTCGCGACACCATCATCGTCCGCAACTATTACAAGCAGCGATCATGAGCGACGGCATCATTACCAACACCATCCGCCGATTGCGATTTGAGCACAAAGAAATGTCGCAGTCCGATCTCGGAGAGCGCGTTGGCCTCACCCGTCAGACCATAGCCGCCATCGAAGGGGGCAAATATTCTCCATCACTCGAAACTGCCTTCCGGATCGCTGATGTCTTTGGCGTTACACTCGACGACGTGTTTCAATGGAAGAAGCGCTAGGGGCAAGGCGAAGGGGCGAATTTCCCCACTCCCGGCGTGACGTCGGGAGCCTTACTCTCCCGGAGTGACGTCGGGAGCCTTACTCTCCCGGAGTGACGTCGGGAGCCTTACTC
>CALMZQ010000025.1 GCA_937870915.1 uncultured Ignavibacteria bacterium | reverse complement strand
GGCCAAGAAGTGAGATCGTTCGGATATCCGCAGCGTGTGATCTGCCTGACAGAAGAGACCACGGAAACGATGTATGCATTGGGAGCGGAAGACCTCATTGTTGGTATTTCTGGCTTCACGGTTCGTCCACCACGTGCACGCAAAGAAAAGCCAAAGGTTTCTACCTATCTCGATGCACGGTTCGATGATATCATAGCACTACAGCCGGATGTAGTGTTCGCTTGGTCTGATTTACAAGCCGACATCTCAGCCGAACTTATTCGTCGCGGCATCAATGTTGTGTGTTTCAACCATCGTTCAGTTGAGGGAATCCTCGCCATGATCGTACGGCTAGGAGGACTCATTGGATACGCGTCGATGGCTGAACAATATGCAGCACAGCTACGCAATCGTGTAGATGAAGCCGCTGAACGTGGTTCGCGCAGACAACACTCACCACGCGTCTACTTCGAAGAATGGTACGACCCACTCATTACTGGCATCTGTTGGGTGAGCGAGATCATAGAGATTTGTGGAGGCATCGATGTCTTTGCAGAGAATCGCATACATCCCAATGCCAAGGAACGAATCCTTGTTGATATCGAAGAACCTTTGCGCAGAGATCCCGATGTGATGCTCACATCGTGGTGTGGCAAGATGCTGAAGCCCGAACGTGTAATCAGTAGACCGGGATGGAAGAGCCTACGTCCGTATCACACAGGTTTTCTTCGCGACCTGCCTTCACCCATCATACTTCAACCCGGACCGGCTGCACTCACAGACGGCATAGACCTTGTTATGTCGATCTTCAATGAATGGGAAGGGGCTGGCAGACCGTGAATGAACTAAAACGAACATCAACACCTTTCGACGCGGTTATCTGCCTGAACGGGAGTATACCATCCATCGACGTCTTTGAACACGTTATGGATCGCCCCCTTATCGCTGCTGATGGAGCTGCGGAGTCTTTGTTGCGTGTTGGCATTGTGCCGGAGTATGTCGTTGGCGACCTTGATTCCATTGACCCGGAGATTCTCACTCTGTTGCGTGAATCGTCAGAGGTTGTGATAGAACCGGATCAGGAGACCAATGACTTTGAGAAGGCTCTGCGATTTGCACAGACCATGCTTTGGAATCGATGTTTGATCGTGGGCATTCACGGTGGCGACCTCGAACACACATTGAACAATTGGTCGGTACTTACGCGGTTTGGCAGGACGATGAACCTCGTTGCTCTAGACCGCGATCGGTTTGGAATACCCATCTACGACAGTTTTGCGTATTCGTCAACGATGGACGAATTGCTTTCCATCATTCCCCAACCTCAGGCTCGCATCACCACCTCCGGACTTGTGTGGCCGCTTCGCGCCGAGGTCCTCGAACATGGCTTACGTGAAGGCGCACGGAACCGATCCGATACGGAACATGTGGAGATCATCATCCATGAGGGTTCTATTCTTTTCTTCTGCGATGCCAGTCTTCCCCTAGCTCCCGAGCTAGTGTAAGGGGCTATATTGAACCATTCGACCAACCTAGACCTTTGGAGTTGTCATGCGCAGAGATATCACAACATGGTGGAGCCCCAACCTCAACAAGAACATGGAGATCTGCGCCTATGGTCACTATGGCACGGCCATTCTCATGTTTCCGAGCGCAGCGGCTGATTATCTCGAGTATGAGAGATTTTATTTGATCGACTCCATTGCCCCCTTCATTGAGTCAGGAAAGATCAAGGTCTATTCGATCAACAGCATCAACAGCGAAAGCTGGCTCAATCACCGCATGCATGGACGCGAGAAGTCTATCAGACATCAGCAATACAACAATTATGTTGTTGAAGAAGTTGTTCCCTTCATCTTCCGCGACTGCGACGGTCAAGTACCAATCATCACAAGCGGTGTATCACTAGGTGCACTCCACGCGGCCAACTCATTGTTCCGCAGACCAGACGTTTTTGATGGCACCATCGCCATGAGCGGCATCTATGACCTGAAGGAATACTCGAAGGGCTACTTCGACGAGGACTGCTATTTCAACTCACCAATGGATTATCTGCCAAACCTAACCGATCAGTATTGGCTCAATCTACTTCGGTCCAAACACCACATACACATACTCTCCGGTAGCGGCAGCTACGAAGATCCTAACGCAAGCGTAGAAATATCGCGTGTCCTCGATTCTAAAGGTATCCCCTTCGATCTCGACATCTGGGGCAAAGACTACACCCACGACTGGCCTACGTGGCGAGCAATGCTCCCGCATGTGATCGGCACGCAGTTCTGATCACTCGTAGTGTGTCCACATACGCAACACACGAACTGTCTTCTTCTTAGCGAACACCTCATAGACAAGCCGATGTTTGATGTTGATCCGACGCGAGTACGTGCCGGAAAGATCTCCAACGAGCTTCACATACGGAGGTGGATTCTGAAACGGGTCACGAGCGAGAACAGCGAGCAACTCTAATGTTCGCGGTTTTAGTTTTGCCCGAGCTTCACTCGCAGTAAGCGTGTTCATTGCCACTCCTGTGTACTTCACACAATAGCACGCAATAACGTACGCCTCTTCCAAATCATCTCGACCGTTCTTCGACCCCCACGACTTCGTCGTGGGCTAGCTGTAATCACGCCCCTCCGGGGCTCATTCTCTGTTCGCTGTTCGCTGTTCTCAGTTCACTACTCGCTATTCCCAAACCTTTCCTTCGTCGCAAACCACCCCTTCCGGCCAAACGATGCAAATGACGACATCAAGATGTCGTCCTCTGAGAGTTCTTCTGTGAGAGGAAGCGGATGCGGGTAGACCACATCGAACACGTGACTAAAGAGGAGGTAATTCACAACGTGGACGTGATAATACACGTCGTTCTCATCGATGATATTCTCGGAGAGAACGATCGACGTAACATGGTAGTGATCTCCATGTTTTTCAAGATCGCAGTTGTACACAAGTTCGCCCGTCCA
>CALMZQ010000024.1 GCA_937870915.1 uncultured Ignavibacteria bacterium | reverse complement strand
GTGCTAATGTGCTAATGTGCTAATGTGCTAATATGCTAATATGCTAATGTGCTAATGTGCTATTTGGACGATTTACGATTTCGAATTGCTGTTGATATGGACGCACTTAGGAGCTTGCCTACTTCATCCATCAAGGCATAGACTGTCTTTAGATTCAAATCGCAGACCCCATTCTTTACGGTAAAATGAATTGACAAGGTCTCTACCTCAAGTAGTTCTTTGTGAGCGATCTTAAGCTTGCTAATGAAATCAGCCCTGCTTTGTGCTCCATGTGACTCGGCTATGTTGTTGGCTATACCAAGCGCGGCCCCCACTACTTGAGACGACAAGCGATAATCTTGTTTCATTCGAATCAGCCTAGCAACTTCGAGCAAGTAGATGGAGAGCAGCCTCGACTTGATCGCGATTGCTGATTCATTGTAAGGTGTTTTGTTGTACTCTCCCATGTATCATCATAGTGCCTCCAATGGGCACAAACGTGACACTAGCACATTAGCATACTAGCACATTAGCACACTAGCACATTACCATGACCGACTAACAGTGAGCCTGACGATGCTCTCCTGATACGCTCCGCCAAGTACCCGAGGTGTGAGACGTTCATTGAAGAGTGTGCGTTCTGCTCTGAGGTCTATATCTGCGAATTGGCCAAGGCGGGCGGTAACGCCGAGAAAGAAGCCGGTGCGGTCTCCGTACGTGTCATCAAGTGCGAGAGTGAGGCCGCCGCTTGCGCTGAGCACGTCCGAAAGGATGTAAGAAGCGCTACCATCGATGGTGATAATGGTGGTGCTTGGCGAGGCAACTGCTTCTTGATGGATCCATCCAACGCCGGCGGTGAGCGAAAGTGGAATGAGCAACGTAACGGACTGACTTGCGATAACGGAGGTAACAGCGTAGTCGTAGAGATTGTTCTTGGTTGCAGCGTCTTGACGGGCGAACGTGATGTTGGTGCTTGCGTTGAGATCACTGATGCGATATGCATAGCCCCCTGATGCATTCCACATGGTTGTTCGATTTACGTACTGCAGGAGCGTATCGGATGCATCACTTTGTTGGACGTAAGGTGCATAGGAGAGTCGAAGGTATGGTAGACCGCGGAAGTTGAGTCCGAGTGTAGCACCGATGGAGAGCAATGTAGACGTGGAGCGTTTGATCGGAATGAGATTGTCTCGGTCTTGACGTGCAAAAAGCCCGATGGACATCTGCCGTTTCATCAGCGCTTGATCTACCTTTACATCAAATCGCAGAACATCAACGCGCAGGTTGGGAACACCTAGTGCACGATAGCCAGCACCGATGCGACGAACAGTGCCGCTGAATCTCGTTCCGCTGCTACGAATATTGACCGTCGTACTTGCTGTAGCGGACCAGTCAACATACGATGACGCGTTGGAGTCTGCCGCAGCAAGAAGAAAGTCAGGCACGCTAGACGTGCTAAACTGAGGGGAATTCAGATCACCAATTGTCAGCGAGCCCCCTATCTCTCCCTCCAATGACCAGATTCCGGGGATGGGTTCAACACGAAAGTCAATGGTAGAGAGTATGTTCTTTTGTGGGGTTAGTGCAGAAAGCGTATCGGCAATGGTAAGACTCGTCTTGTCGTCGATAGTGTACACGCCGGTAAGTGTTACGTGTTCACCTGTGATGCTGCCAAAGCCAATTCGGCCTCCGTAGAGTTTTCTGCCGAAATCAGAATTATCAGAGGTGCGATAGATCGTGGTGTCTGTACGCGAGGAATCAATGCGCGATAAGGGGCGTTGGGTTGTCCCATACACTGCGTGGAGATAGAAAACACCACCAGGATTCCATTCAAGATTGCCTCCGATGATGCGGGCTCCGCTGAGAGTGAGTGGCGTAAAGGTTGGGAACACTGTACCCACGCCGATTTTTGGCAATGAAGCCATCACACTCTCAACATCACTCATCACACCAAGTTTGGTGAGCACGTCTTCGTAGTTGGTGATGTTGCCGTTGGAAACATCGCGTAACTGTTCCACCTGGCGCATCGCTTCGAGCTGTTCAAGCTGCTGCGGATCGTATTGCTTGAGCGAATCTTTAATGTTCTCATATTCACCTAACATCCATCCCGATTCAGACATGGCATACGATTCTAATTCTCGGTATGCACGCTGCGTAACGATGCGTTTAACGGCGTCGGGGTCAAGTGATATTGAGAATGCGTTGATGTCTTGGCGAACATCGCGTTGTTCTGAACTCAATAGCAGATTAGCGGTGATCGGCACACCATAGATAATGGCCGACGGAGTGAATTCTACGCGCCAGAAGTCAGGGGGCTTCTCCTGAAATGAACCCGACCTGTTTGATGTTTGGCCCAGAAGTCGGTATCCGCCGGTAAGGATCACCGGTGCGTCTCCTTGATCGGAACCAAAGACCACAAATGGAGATCCCGTTTGCGGTGCGGGTTGCGCAACGGCGACCATCGACGCAAGTGAGACTGCAACAATGAAGATCAGAATGCTCACGTGTTTCATGGCATTGCAAGACGTTCAACGCGCAGTGGACCTATCGGTGGATCTGCAGGCACCGGTACAAGATCGATCACGGGTCCTTCACCCATTTGTCCAAGGCCGTTCTGGCCCCATGTCCAAAGTGAACCATCTGCACGCACGGCCATGGCATGTGCTCCGCCTGCAACAATGCCTTGCACAGCATCAACACGCGACACTTTCACGGGTGTTAGGCGTCCAAGCCGCGTTCCATCACCACATTGACCAAGGATGTTGTTGCCCCATGCCCAAACAACTCCTGATGAATCGAGTGCAAGACAGAAGGAGCCCCCTGCTGCAATAGCTCTGATATTCTTAAGGCTCTCAACTTTTTTCGGAACGTGTCTGTCCGTTGTTGTTCCGTCACCAAGTTGTCCACTGGCATTGCTTCCCCACACAAACACTTCACCGGTATTGGTAAGAGCCATAGAGTGTGCGTCACCGGCTGCGATATCGATCACAGACTTCACACGTTTTATGGAAGGGGCTCCTCCAAGATCAATAGCGATAGGAAGTGGTATCGGCACAAATGGGAAGTCATCGTCATAACCTGCTTGACCATTGCCGTTCACGCCCCAACCTGCAACGATGCCCGACATCGTAAGTGCAAGAGAATGAGAGTGGCCACAGGCAATTGCCCTGATGCCCGAAAGCATTGGATGCTTGCGTGGAGTTGGCGGATTGTCAATTCCATCGAGCTGACCCGTTGTTGGATTGATTTTCCCACCAAAAAATCCATTCTCAAACGTCCTGTTGTAGCCCCATACATACACATCACCCTTGCTTGTAAGAGCCATGGCATGACGTGATCCGGCGGCCACATCAATGACGCCTGTGAGACCCGGCAGGGACGTTGGCTCACCCTTGGTGATTCTATCGTTGACTCCCAATTGCCAATAGTCATTTAGCCCCCAGCCCTTCACTACTCCACCCTTCTCAACGGCAAAGGACATGTCCATACCGGCAGCCAGAGCGAGCACATTACTCACCTTGGAGAGCTTCTTGGGTTCGGATACAACACTTGGGTAGGACTTCGTTATCGCATGCCGAAGATTGTCTCCCCATCCCCACACGATATTTTTCGGATCGAGTGCGGCTAGTGGAAAGCCCTTCATATAGGTGCCAGCCCCGCCGGACTGTTTCATGTCGGTTACATCATAGGCCACCTGATCACCTTCATTCTGGCCTGTCTTTTGGTCAGCAACATAGCTGCTGGCCCAACTCTTCTTAGCCTTAATGCCCGTAGCTACATGATTGATCGTTGCGTCTGTAAAAAGTCCATTATTGCCGGCCTTGAGATCCGCAGCGCTGATCCCAAGCTCTTTAACAAGTTTGAGGGGGCTCTTCTCTTCCGGCGTTGCAACAAGCGAGTGTCGCTCCCCGGCTGCCATCACGAGCACCGGTAGCTTTATCGAATCGAGCTTCTCACGATCGAAGAATCTGAAGTTGTCTACGTTTACATGTGCCACCTTGGAGCTATCCTTAACCACGAGGTAGGCCGCACGATTGATAAATTTCACCACATCCCATTCAATCGGAACAAGCCGTTCACTTGCACTTGCTCGTACGTTAGGGAGTCCCGTTGAATACGCCAGATAGAATTCACCCGGCAGACCCGGGAGTTTCCGTACAGGAAGTTTGAACGTGTCCTTGGCCGTGCGTTCCACAAAGAGCTCCACGGCAGCGTCGGGAGATAAGGAGCCCCCTACAACAAAGCCAACCATACTTGTCTGAATGCGGAATTCCTGCGACTGCATACGTCCGATGGCTTCATCTCCGGTAAGTACTCCATAGGACGTAACCCAATAGAGTCCGTTTTGGCCGAGACTACCGAGCACCGGGTGCTCTTCTTTGACAGGATCATTCGTAAATGCTTCGCCCTCTACCGACCAACATGCTAGAGAGCCGATCTCGAAGTCCCAGTTTTCACCCGGACATACTTCAGAAAGCTCAGCCTGTACCACGGGAGGTTTTGGTCGATCGGGCGGAGAGGTATCACCACGAAATGGACGGAAAACAAACGTCCACACTTCGCTCACGCCGAGATTAATAATACTCGACCCGGTTTCTTCATACGCTGAAACAACCCATGCATATTTCTGTCCAACCGTAAACTTCCGTGCAGACACTGGGTACTGCAGAATTGTGCGAGAGAGATCTCGGACATCCAGAAACGCCGGATTGCGGGTGACCGCATCTTGTGGAGTTTGTGTTGCAAACATCTCGTGGATGCGAACCTGATAGAGAATGCGTTGTCCTGGACCAGGAGGCACAGAGGACATCCACGTGAACACCGGATAGTCCATCGGCACTTCCGATTCGTCCGGTGGTGCGATCAAAATTGGCTGAGAGAGCCTATTTACAGTCGTGAACTTGCAATCCTTTCCAAGTACTTGATCGGTCTCTGCACTGATCACTTCGCAGCAGATCTGATAGTCACCCGTTGGTACGGTTCCAGTGCGAAGGAGGGCGTCGCGATACTTCTGATTGTACTCTGCAATCTTGACCGGTTGCACCATCGAGCCGGTAACAACAGTTTGTCCGTTCGGGATCTCGATGATTCTCGTAGTCGCATCGGCAATGATGCCATCCGGTATTGAAGACTCCTCAGCGGTACCGTGCAGATACACCTTCACGGGCCTGCCGGATGTGTTTGTAAGGTAGACCTTCCACAAGTCTGCCACTCGTAACTGATTAGGAGGGGGCTGGGACAAACGGATACTCACCATTTCCAGCGATTGGCCGAAAAGAGTCCCCATGCTGCAGATGAGCATGATGGAAAGTGTAAAGGCGAAAGTGCGAGTCATCGGGATACCCTCCCCCGAAATTGAAACGATGTGATTTTTCATCACACACTCCTGCGAGGTTCCAAACATACGACTGCGGCTGAAATACGAAAAAATACTTTGTTCTGCACTTTGGAATGTCGCGCTGTTGCCGTTGTTTTGCGCACTGGCTACCGGGCGTCATGTACCAAGGAAGGGGGTGGGACAATGAACCGACATAGGCTATCGCTCTCATCGTTGAAGCGTTCGCATGTCCCGCGCATCCCCGCGGAGCCTCGGTCTGTAGTATCTATCGCTGAACGTCCGGATGCATACGGACTCACGAGACGCAGTGCGATCAAACTCGCCGGAGCAATCACTCTTGCCGCTGCCCCACTTGCTGGTGTAGTTCAGGCTGCGGTCAGCACATCGTATGTTATGGTCAGACGCGGACGCCGCATTGTCTTCCTCGTGGCGGGTGTTGAACGCTGGTCTGTAGATCCGGATCTCTTTGATGGGCAGCCGATTGTCTCAGCAACAGAAACAGATGCCGGCATCGTTGTTTCGCTTCGCGACGCTCTTTTTCCAGGAACACAGATCCGAGCGGATGTTGAGGCTCACATCACTCGCGGTGTTAGCGCTCAGGCAACCTTTCGGTTTTTCTCTCTAGGCTCAAGCGAAAACGTTGATTTTGTTCAGTGGCTTCTCGACGCCTCTCCGGCTAGACTTACACGTACTAATGCCATCCAAACGCGTATTGGTTCAGATGCCTCGTTAGCCTGCTCGGCGGGTTCCGCGGTCTTTCGTCCGTCATGGGTGATAACGTTTGCATCAGCATCCATGCTCACAACAGACGCACGCACGCTCCTTGGTTCGCGTTGCTCGATGATGGCTATGGCAAAAGATGCCCCTTCCCTCACAACCGGAGCTAATGGGAAACGGACTCTCGTACGGGTTGAACGCGGAGATCAACCGTGGGAAGTAAAGATCGATCCAACGGGTCTGGCTGATTGGCAGCTTGTGTCGAACACAACGTCATTCGACGCGTGTTCGATAGAGGTTACCTCAGATGGCCGCACCACCGGGATGATCGAATCTGCTCGTGAGGGGGCTACGTCTCTCCATGTGGCAGAGGCTGGCATTACACTCCCACTGCGCGACCTCCGATATGCATGGGCGATGACGGAGAAGGGGCGCCACGACGGTCTTGTTGCTCGATATGCACGGAATGCCGAGTGGACGCACATCGAAGGTGTATCTGTTGAGCTTGGCGACAGGGAGGGCATTCCTCCATTGGAGTTTGAACGCAGAGGCTCTGAGATCACGCGGTTTATTGTTGCCCCTGGTCTAAAGCGTTACGTGATTCCCGTGTCAGGTGCAGTAACAGAACCAACGTCTACACATCCACTCTACCAACTTGCCCTTCTGACACGTGCCGTTAAGCCATCGGCATTGCCGAAGCACCATATGCATCTGGCGTCACTCCAGGTGGACCTAAAGCAGACGATGAGCGTGCAGTCTCAGGTAAAGGATCCCACGCTAACGGGCAAGGTAAAGAAGTCGCTTGGCAAACTCGGCAAGGCCAAGTTCACCATGCCGAACAATCCACGCGTTACCGTAATCCGTCCGGACGATTTGCTCGTGTTGACTTTTGAGTTTCAGAACATCACGCTCAATAAATCTGGCGGTACATTCTCCGGTGGCGGTAGTGGTTCTCGGCTGATTGTCCACTTCCAACCCCAGCACATTGCAGAACGGGCATTCTTTTACACCGGAGACAAGCCGGCAGACCAGTCGGCTTATCCATCTGCAGATCAATCAAAGAAGTCCAGCAGCGATGAGCCCCTGCTCGATCCTCCGATCGACGCAGCAATGGCACATCCGTCCCGCCTTTCGTTCCAGGTCCCGTCGGGATACTCAGGTAAATACAGCATAGAAGGACTGCTCGACTGGAAGAAGTTCACGCTAGCGGTGTCTCCAAGTGCAAAAGCACCCGAAGTTGAATCAATCTACTCTTCGTTGGCTTCGAGTACGTTCTTGAAGTATGCATCCATCGGTGACTCTGAAACGAAGGACACAAAGGTGTCGACGCTCTTTGTAAAGAAGAAGGGCATCACCACCGGCAAGAAATACACAGTTAATGCAGGCGCATCGAGCAGACTGACATCGAAGAAACAATCGCGTGTGAAATCTGCGTTCGAATCGCAGGCCGACCTTGCAACATCCCTGGCAGATACCACGATCAGCGACGTGATAGCGGCAGCGCTCATCAAGCCCCCTATCAAATGGCCGGAGCTTGATGAGACAGCCATCGAATATCCGTACCGTCTGTTTCTCTCTCCCAACAAATACGCGGGCTTTGCACACCGGACATCAAGCGGTCTCACGCCTGACCAGCGCAAGGTAGAACTCTGGCACACACGTTTAGGCGTTAGGCACACAGATGGAACGGTGAATGAGAACGCCGAGTACTTCCGAACTGTGCGCGCCATTTGGTCGCCCGACTACGGCACGGCACGCACGATGCAGCCGATCTTCAAAGAACGTCCGTTCCGCACGTCGCTCAATCGCAGAGACCGCAGTGAGATCGTCGATCTCACCTCGAACTATGGGATGAAGTTCACCGAGACCGAACCCGTCAAGGTGAAACGTCTGATGCTTACAGCGCTTGGTGCGTGGATGGATGGCACAGGCTCGTGGGATCCACATCCTGACGATGATCTTGAAGTTGAAGGTTGGGTGCAACGTGGCGCACAGGGCAGAGATACATTTGTTCGCGTTGCCTACAAAGGGTACCTCTATCCGTTCGGCAATAGGGCAACACTCATCAAGGAGACAGAACGCAAGTTCGTTCGTACGCCACGCGGAGACATGGCCGCGTATTTGATGCAGCGCATGTTCATCATTCTCAAGGAGCCCGTTCGCGAGTTTCCTGCGGACGGACTTGATGGCATGGAATACGAAGGAAGAGAGTTCCCATTCCGTCGCGTGACCATCACCACAAAGATGACGCCGAACTTGGAGCTGCCGAAGCCCCTTATCGCCTCACAACCAACGCTGTTCTCTAGTAACAGCTTCTGGCCGATGTTCAACATCGGTGGTGGCACGCCGCAAGACGTACGATGGAATTGTATTGCCACGGACTGGGACAACAACACTGTTCAGTTCAGTATACCACTTGCCTTCCTTACCGCGCCGGATTGCGCTGCATCGGATAGTGTGAGTAGGATGCAAACGTTTAGCGGTGGTAAGGACGGATCCGGTGATGCCAGCTCGTATGTGAAGCAAATGCAGCGCAGGACCGTGGAGATCAACGGACAGAAGATTGCTTTTGCTCCGTCCATCAAACGAGGAGACACCGCATTCCCTACTGCAAAATTCTATTTGCACGGATATGCGAACAACACCATTCCGGTGAACACACCTCGCTTCTTCCCACGCATGGAGAAGTCAACGGTTTCCATCGAAAAAGTTCAAGAGCTTCTCGGTACCAGCGGAACCAATACCGTAAAGTTCTACGAGAAATACCTAGCACACGCTTTTGAAGCCGGTGCTGCCGTTGCAAAGGGTGCGAGTGTTAATGTTAATGATATCAAGAACCCAACGCAGATGTTCCTTGCGCTTCAAGACGCATTGAACATGGACTTCGGTGCTCAGTCAGATAAGGGAGGGGGCTTAGCAGCTCCAAGTATCGGCGTTGATGCGCTCTCTCGTTTGATGGGGCCGATCCAAGGCAAGGTGAATGACCTTGCAAACTCTGCAGCAGCCGTTGGCAATTTTGATCCGATGGAGTATTTCGCGGGATTACTGAACAGTAAGATCCTTGGCGACATCACACTGAAGGATGTCCTCGACTTTGTTCAGGGAATTCTGAACAACATGGACAAGATGCCGGGACTTGATAAGAAGGATGACTTTGGGATTAAGGACGACATAGATGATATCAAGGCAAAGGCAGATGAAGTAAAAGCTGAAGCCGATAAACTTGTTGCCGACGTTGCCGCTGAGGTGAACGCTGCAAAGGCTGCACTTAAGGCTGAGGTTGATGCCGTTAAGAACGAAATCCAAGGGTACATCAACGCAGGCAAGCAGGCAGTTGAAGACCGCATCAAGGAATGGAAGAAGAGAATAGACGACAAGGTTAACGAACTCAAGTCCGAGATCGATAAAGCCCTGGAGCCCCTTATCGAAGCCGGAAACGAAGCTGCAGAGAAATACAAAGAAGTGGCAAGCAATCTCGAGGCTTTGAAGAAGGGTTTGCAACTTGTGTATGAATGGCAGACAGAGATCAAGGGCTCGCCGGGAAACATTCTGGTGCCGAAAAATCCCGGTGCTACAGATAAGGACGATAAAGCAATTCTCTACCTCAAGGCTGAGTTCATAAAGAAACTCAACCTCGATCCGCCGGAAGTGAAACTCTACGGATCGCTTTCGAATTTCATCATCAATCTCATCGGTGATGGTGCTGCGCAATTCCTCATCATCACGTTCAACAAGCTGTCATTCTCGGCAAAGATTGGGGAGAAGCCTTCTATCAACCCCGACATTGCAAGTGTGGAATTCGCTGGCCCACTCTCATTTGTCAACAAGCTCAAAGACCTTATTCCAAAAGGCGGTGGCGGTGGTGGAGTAGGATTCTCATTCGACTTCAACGTATTACCATCAGGCATCACAGCATCGCTCACGATCGGTCTGCCAAACGTGACCGTTGGCGTGTTCTCCTTGCAGAACATGGCCTTCATCATGAGTATCACCATTCCATTCGATGGCAGGCCATTCTCATCCTACTTTGCCTTCTGCACCAAGGACAATCCGTTCCGCCTTACCATCATGATGTTTGGAGGGGGCGGATTCTTCGGCATAGAGATCACGCCTTCCGGCGTGAGAATGCTCGAAGCTGCATTTGAGTTTGGAGGCAATTTCTCGTTCGACTGTGGAGTAGCTTCTGGCGGCGCAAGCGTTATGGCCGGCGTTTACTATAAACTCGAATCAAAAGAGATCGAAGGCAAGATGGTGGAGCAGTCCGAACTCACGGGCTACTTCCGTCTAACCGGGAATCTTTCCATCCTTGGCCTGATCCGCATCAGTCTCCTCTTTGAACTGAAGCTCACATGGCAAAGCAACGGCAAGGTCTTTGGTGTTGCAACCATTGAAGTGGAGATCGAGATCCTGTTCATCAGCTTCAGCGTAGGTGTCACAGTGGAACGTCAGCTCAAGGGTTCCGACGGCGACCCAACGTTCAAAGACGCACTCCCAGAGCCATCGCTTTGGGAACTGTATTGTTCAAGCTTCGAATACGAGGAGGCCTGATACTATGGCAACACAGGAACTCCAATGGTTGGCAGTACCCTACGACGTTGAGCAACGTGATGGTCGGACATATCTCTCAGTTGCGATCAGCGTAACTCCAAAACTTCAAGAAGCAACAACAGCGCCTCGCACGTTGGCCGACTATCCGGATTGGGTCAACTGGCCAGAGACACTCAAGAACATCAAGGTTACCCTCGACTTTGATGGACTGAAGGTAAAACCTTCTGCGATGACTGTGAAGAATGAACCGGCCGATCCAGAAACATGGGATGCCATCTTTCAGAAGACAACCTTTGTAAACCCATTCGAGTACAAGCCGTTCACCAACTACAAGCTTGTTTCGTTCCCGGTAAAGGGTGTTCTGGCGTCCGTGAATTCGGCCTATGTAAAGCTTGCGAAAGAATTCGCTACTGCTCCGAAGATCGACATGATCAAGTCCGTTACGAAGGACACAAAGTCGAGCTTCGGAGGACCAGCTGCGCTTCCCAAGGTGATGGACCTCATGAAGGACCTTACACCGAATGACGAGGACGAAAGCAATCTGCGTCAGCTCAAGAGCTCTTTTGAAAAAGACGGCATGGCAAGCACAGCGCGCCGCATGAATCAGAGCGAGACGTCAAAGAATCCCGTTCGCACGATCAAGGGCGGTCAGGTTGAGGTTCCGTCCAACCCAGAGACCATGATGTATAAGCCCGTGAACATGTCCACGCCGGTAGGTGGACTTCTCATGGCAGAAGTCTTCCATACTGCTCGTGATTATAGCAGGGACAAACCGGGAGCTGGTAAAGGGGCTAAGGTTCAACGTCGGGTTGAGCGTCCAAAGATCGCCCGTCCAACCTACGACTTCCATCAGGTTGTCTCGCTCATGCGCGAGTACCCAATCATGCTTCGCAAACTTGGAATCGTTCAACACGTGGAGTTTGAGATCCCGAGTGGGTTCGACGATGTAAGTATTGTTCGTTGTTTGGTAGACTTCCCTTCACCACAACTCCCCGGCACAAAGAACACATCACCTTGGGTTGCCTACCGTCTCGATCGGTCCGGTGCGCCTCAATATTGGCAGTTCCTGCCACGCCCCCTACCAGAATCTGAGATCAAGGGGGCTGTACTCTGCCTTGATGATGCGAGTCACTTTGATATTATACAGGTGGACGTTGATGCAGCGGCGATGAAGACCTTGCAGTATACACGTGGCATGTTGCACAGAGCAAAGAAGACATTCAACACCCGTGACTCTGCATCGGACGCATCACCTCCTGCCGTACGAGGAACAGGGCTACAGCTCATCCGCGTCAACCGTGGTTTGAAGCTTGCCAAGGCCATCATCAGGAATGCACAGAACTACAACAAGCTTGTCTCGAATACCGAAGTAACGTTATATGCCGATGATCTGCTACGGGGCTTCCGTGTAGATGTGTGGGACGATGTGTCAAAGAAATGGCACTCATTGATGCGTCGCAATGCAACGTATACATTCCCCAAGGCTACGGGCGCACTCAAGACAACCGGAGTCACCGTGCTTGACGAAGAAGGTGTGATGACCTTCGGTGCGTCTCGTCCCGTTGGTTCGGACGATACACCTTCGATGCGCGCACTCTATGCACACGAGACAGTGATGCAATGGGAAGGGTGGAGTCTTGTAGCTCCACTTATCGGCCAACACATCGGCACGGAAGATGAATTGGCACCAGAGCAGAAGAAGGCATCGCCCCCTCCTGACTTTGAATATCAAATTGAGTCAGCAGTTACCGTTGTCAAGAATTCGCTTCCGCGTTTGCGCTACGGCAGAGGATATCGCATGCGCGCACGTGTGGTAGACGTTGTAGGCAACGGGCCACTGCTCAACGAACTTGCTCCCGACGACATCTCTTGCACAACGGCACTCGTTCGGTATCTGCGGTGGGATCCAATCTCCTCACCAATGCTTGCCTTGCGCAAACACCCTGTTGAAGGCGAGTCACTCGAACGTATGGTTGTTCGCAACTACAATGCCAGCGAGAACGATGCCGATGAAGTTGCAACAACCGAAACATCCGAGCGCCATGTCTATCCACCGCTTGCTGCACAGCAAACTTGCGAACGTCACGGACTCTTTGATGTAACGCCAACCGGCAAACTCAAGGGCGACGTTTCAACGTATGATCTCATCGTAAAGAAAAGCGGACAGCTCCCTTCACGCTGGTACACACGCACTGCCACAGGCGACCTCAAACCGGAGGCAACGGACAACGTGCCGCCTGCAGGCGATGCAAAAGAAAACGCTATCAACTATCCGTATGTGCCCGGTGCATCCGCAGCTCCTCCGTATCTGCCTGATCCGCTCGCGCGAGGGTTCACATTGAGTGGCGTTCCTGGTGTTGCTTCCGGACAACTCATGGAGGTAACACTTTCTGGTGTGAACGCAGCAAGCATCTCATCTGCAACAGGCGTTGCATCCATTGTGTTTGACGGCATGGATGTGTGGCCAGAAATCCGAAGCATCATCATCAAGCTTGCTGAAGGTACTGGAGCGCCTACGTGGGATGCCGCACAACGCACTCTTACTATCCTCCTGCCAAAAGGCGAGCAGGCATGGATCCTCTTCAGTAGTTCGCTTGGCGAGAAACAGGCAGAAGCAGATGGCAACCTTTCTCTTCTCGGTCACAAGGCAACCCTGCAAGCTGCGGGCATTGCAGCTGGTGCGATGGCCGCAGCCTCGCGCAGCCTGAACTGGCTGATTACGCCGGGAAGAACGTTGCATCTTGTACACGCAACCCAGAAGCCCCTTAAAAAACCGGAAGTGAAAACGGCCAAGGTTGCACTACGCGAGTTTGGTTCCACAAGTGCTACGATCGACATCACAGAAACCTATGTGCATGGTCGCACCACGCAGAAGATTGACATGAACGCCGAATGGCTCATGAAGGAAGACAATCTGAACAAGGAGGGTCCGGAAGATCTTCAGCAACAATCATACTTCTACGAGCAGCACGTAGAAGACAGACTTGTAGACAAACTTGCTAACGAAAAGACGCAGGAGTTTGGCGACACAAAACACCGCCACATCACCTACATACCAACAGCTACAACGCGGTTCCGCGAGTACCTTGCTGAAACGCTTCGGAAAGATCCTGCCAATCTCACGCGAAAGGGAATTGGGAAAGCACTTCACGTACTCAGTACCAAACGTCCGGATGCTGTGAAGTTGTTATACGTCATCCCATCCTTCACGTGGGTAGAGGAAGAGAAGAAGCTTGTTGGGAACTCCGTTACATCAACACGCAAAGGTGGCGGACTACGCGTCTGGATGGAACGGCCATGGTATTCTTCCGGCAACGAAGAAATGGTTGGGATCATTCTTTATACCGGACAGAAGTTCAAACCCGGCAGCGGCGGCGGTGGTGGTGGCAAAGACTTCAAAGGCAACTTCTACAGCAAGGGGCTTGGTATAGGTGCAACCAAGGGTACGGTACTGAGTGGACTTACGAATGCGAAGGTGGATATTCCGGAAAGTCACTCACCGTACGTAACGCAGTGGGGGCTAGACCCCGTGTGGCTCAGTGCACCAACACCTTCGGACTCCACTCCAGTTGTTGCAAACTTCAGCGACGCCGATCATGTGGAGAGTGGAGTAAGCCTTGACGAACTTGGTGTAACTGAACGATTCACCGTTGTTGCTTACAAACCCAAATACGACGAAGACCGTCAGCTCTGGTATTGTGATGTAACCATCGACCCCGGTCAGTCATACTACCCGTTCATTCGTCTTGCCCTTGTGCGTTTCCAGCCATATTCGCTTGACGATGACTCCACGGGCAGAGACGTCTATTGTTCGCGCGCTGTACTCTCCGAATTCTGTCAGCTCGCGCCAGACCGTCAAGCAACAGCCACTATCGATGCAGACCGCCAATCCATCAACATCCAGGTGGTTGGTCCAACCTATCGCATCAACACCACAGGTCAAACCGGCAGCGACGTAGAAGTAACAATCGAAAAACGTGATGCCTCCGCAGGTGGTGAAGACATTGGCTGGACACCTGTCATAACCCAACGTCTCGATCGACTCTCCGCAGCCAACATGTGGGGTGGCACTCTTCGCGTCCCAAGCGGAATCGATGGTGTTCAACATCGCGTTGTGATCAAGGAGTACGAACAGTTCTACTCAGATCCACTCGACAACAGAAAACGCGAAGGCAGCCTCGGCCTCAAATCTGCAAGTGGAGGGGGCGACATGGAATTCACCCTCGACCGCCGCATCGTCTACGCAGACGTCCTCCCCCTCTATTAGCACATTAGCACACTAGCACATTAGCACACTAGCACATTAGCACCATGAAACTCCTCAAATGGATCGGCATCGTCATCGCCAGCATTGCTCTTATCATCGTTGTTGGCGGACTCCTTCTCTCTGATAAGGGGCATGTGGCTCGCACAGGTTTTGTGGACGCATCTCCACGCCAAGTTCACGCCTTGGTCAACGACCTAAGCCTCATCAAGAGCTGGTCTCCATGGCTTGCAATGGACACCAATGCAGTCCTCACCTTCTCCGGTCCTACATCCGGTGTTGGTGCCAAATACACGTGGGTCAGTGAGAAGCTCGACAATGGCTCTTACACCATCGCATCCTCTACACCTGAGAAGGTCGAGATCGACCTGGTCTTTGGCCAGATGGAACCAGCGCTGGCAACGTTCACATTAACTCCAAAAGGGAACGGCACCGAGGTTACGTGGACATTGGATACGGACGCTAAGGGCAATATCTTTTCTCGGTGGTTCAACGTCATGCTCGATATGATGGTTGGTCCTGACTTTGAAAAGGGCATAGCCAACATGACCGCCCCCTCCAAGAAGATCGCAATGGGTAGGATCGTCCAGATGGAGGAATACACATGCGAAGGTGGCTTTGGCCTCGGCATACGCTCCACGATCAAGGCCTCCGAAATCGGGACAACACTTGCTCGCAACTATGCTGCGATTATGCAGTTCATGGCCCAGAACAACATCGCCATGGAAGGCTTCCCCATGGCCATCTACCATACGTGGGATGGCGCAACAACTGACATGGAAGCCGTGATCCCCATCAAGGCACCAGCTAAGGGCAACGAGACCATCCACCCAGTCCTGCTCGACAAGGGGCCGATGATCATCGCTCACTACTACGGTCCGTACGAAGGCTCCGCCATGGCCCATGCCGCCTGCGACACGTGGCTCAAGGAACACGGCAAAACAGCCCGCTCAGCCCCCTTTGAAGAGTATGTAACGGATCCGGGAACCGAGAAGGACCCAATGAAGTGGCTCACGAAGGTGTACTACAGTTACTAGTTACTCGTTACTGAGTAACTTCGCGGATGAGTTTTACCGGTTGGCCTTTCAGGGTCTTTCTTTCGTTGTTCGCGGTTGGCGGTGTGATCTGGCTAGGTGCCAGTATTGCGCGGATGGTTGTTGGGTTTGACGTTTTCGTTCCAGGGACCCTCGTTTTTAAGCCTACGCAGTCAGAGGCAGTGCGTCTGCACACAATCTGGCTCTTTACCTTACTTGGTGGCTGGACCGGCTGGTCTTTCCTCCTAGCCACGGTTGGCGGGGTTGGAACAGCAGTGATCGTACGCAGGTCCTTCCGAAGCCATGGCTGGCTATTGATGTCGGCCATCCTTCTTGTCCTCTTGATCCCCGTGCAAGCCTATGTGGCGTTGGAAGATTACCGACTCTGGACGTTTTTTGACCGGACAACCGGTATGCCCCTCGCACAGCCTACCGAGATCATCGCGGCCTTTCTCAATCGCTACACAAACACTGCCGTGAACATCATGCTTGGCATGTCTCTCCTTGCCGCGCTTACGATGATCCTGTTCTGCACTATTCGCCCCTTGCAACGCCCCCTATCCGACACTACGAAACAATGAAGGCAGATAAGCTCCTCGATGAATTGATGGCACTTGCAAAATCACTTGATTATACCGTCCGCCGAGAATCAGGCACATTCCGCGGCGGTGCATGTGTTGTCCACGAACAACGATTGATCATTCTCAACCGATCCATGCCCATTGAGGCCGCGGCGGTAATCCTTGCGCGTGCCCTATGCCGATTTGTGCCGGACGACCAGTTCATGAAGCCGGCCATACGAGAGATCATCGAGCGCGAGCGGGCGTGGATAGCGGCACATCCGGACGTGACATTCCAACCTCTAGCAACAGAGGCGGAGTGACACGTTTCGCAACCATCGCCCTCGTTGGTAGGCCCAATGCCGGCAAATCCACCCTCATGAATGCCATCCTTGGCATGCACCTGAGTATCGTTACAAACAAGCCGCAGACAACACGGAAACGCGTGCTCGGCATCCACACAGATGGCGATACGCAGCTGGTCTTCCTTGATACACCCGGACTGCTCGCACCGAAATATCGGATGCAGAAGCACATGATGGGGTACGTTGACGAGTCACTCGATGCAGCCGATGTGATCTGCGTGATCGTCGATGTGAAAAAGGCCTTCGAACGTGGCAACGTCATCGATCCGATGTGGTCCGAAGCGATCACGAAGCGTGATGTTCCCGTGATACTAGTTCTCAATAAGATGGACGTTCTGGGTGTGCCTAAGGAAGCCGCTGTGTTGATGGAACAAGCTCGGCTGAGTGGACTCTTCGCCAAGGCCATTGCCATCAGCGCCAAGGACACTACCTATGTAGAAGACCTGGTAAAGCTTCTGTGTGAACTTGCCCCGGAAGGTGAGTTTCAATACGACTCTGAAATCGTGTCGGACCAACCGGACCGATTCTTCGTTGCCGAGTTCATTCGAGAGGCCATCTTCAAGCAGTTCTCTGAGGAAATCCCCTACGCCGCTGATGTGACCATTGCAGAGTTCAAGGAGCGTGAAGGGGGCAAGTGGTATATCGCTGCCGACATCGTTGTTGAGCGAGAGAACCAGAAAGCCATTCTCATTGGGGCCAAGGGTGGCGCATTAAAACAGGTTGGAGAAGCCTCCAGAGCCACAATCGAGCAACATCTCGGCATGCCGGTCTTTCTAGAGTTGTACGTCAAGGTCAGAAATGATTGGCGCAATGACCGTACTCAATTGGCAAGTCTTGGCTATTGAAGCCAATACCTCCCGTCGCCATCCGTTATCTTTGCGGTCTATGCCAGCCCCCTACCGAATACTCCTGTCCCTAATCGCTGTTTCGTTGTTTTCTTGCGCCTCATCCGATGAGGCAAAAAAACAGCGAACTGTAGACGACGTATGGGCCAGTGCAAAGAAGTCGTACGATGACGGCGATTGGCTCGACGCCCAGTCGGGCATGGAAGTGATCAAACTCCAGTATCCGGCATCTCAGTATGCAGACGATGCCCAGTATTACCTCGCCGAGATCACCTTTGAGCGTGGCGAGTTCATCATGGCTGCGTTCAATTACAACCTCATCAGGCGTTCCTATCCGTCGAGCGAGTTTGTCCGCCCTGCGATGTATAAAACAGCATTGTGTTACGACAAGATCTCGTTACCGCCCGATCGAGATCAAGAGAACACCCGCAAGGCGTTACAGGCTTACGGAGACTATCAGGCGATGTTCATGAGCGACTCACTCTCCCGAGAGGCAGCAGTGCGTACGCGTGAACTCCGAGACAGACTAGCAGAACGCAACTGGATCATTGCAGAACACTATATGCGCACACAGGCACGTCGTGCAGCATCGATCCACCTTGATGCCATCATTGATGAGTACCCAGACTCCAAATGGCTCGAAAGAGCCATGGTGTTGAAATTGCAGATCCTTGAATGGCAAGAGAAGAACGATGATGCGCGCACGTTGATCGCCATGTATAGACGTATGGTGAAAGATCCGCAACTCAAAGATGACGTTGATGAAATCGAAAAAGGACTTCCGTGAAATCCCCTGAAGAGAGCGTCGTTATCATGACGGAGCTCGTGCTCCCGAACGACACCAATTACCTTGGCAACCTCCTTGGCGGACGGCTCATGCACTGGGTTGACATTGCAGCAGCGCTCAGCGCGCAACGTCATAGTGGCAAGGTATGTGTTACCGCATCCGTTGACGAGATCAGCTTCAATGAGCCAATAAAACTTGGTCACGTAGTACACATCCGCTCCGTACTTACACGCGCCTTCCGCACCTCAATGGAAGTGTACGTGGAGGTATGGAGGGAAGATCCACTGCATGGTTCTCGTGCTCGCACATCAGAGGCCTACCTGACGTTTGTGGCGATTGATCAATATGGCAAGCCCCTTCCTGCACCTCAACTCGAGCCCATAACGGACGACGAAAAAGTCCGATTCGAAGAAGCGGCCATTCGTAGAGAGAACCGCCTCCGTGCACGCGAAACGATGAAGGCCCTACGCGGATGATCCGATGGGTACTTGTTGGACTTGTTGTGGCTTCAACAATGTGTTGGGCCCAGGACGAGATACCAACAGTGCGCATGATCCGCGCATATGGCGGCAACAATGAAAGCCTGCCGCCGATCGTGATGATGGGCAAGGACGTAGAGAAAGGCTTTGGATCTGAGTTTGCGACCATTGAGTTCGATCTCACGGCACAGACCATTCCCAATGTTTATGCACGCATCACCCATTGCAAGGCTGATTGGACGCCGGACGACAACGGCTTTCTTACAGACGTAACCAACCGCACAAGTATCGTCGATTGGACGCTCGCACCCGAGCGATCCAAATACTATCGATATCGCGGAAAGATGCAGATCCCCAACCCTCAAACGTCGCTTCGCTTCAGCGGCAATTGGCTCGTTACACTACACGATCTCAACACCGATGCCGTGATAGGTCAGACGCGGATCTTTGCTGTGCAGAAGCGTGCTGCTATGTCA
>CALMZQ010000023.1 GCA_937870915.1 uncultured Ignavibacteria bacterium | reverse complement strand
CATCGCCCGACTCCACGGTATGGGTAAGCGACTACACCCTCACTGCCCAACTCGGCATTGCGAGTTTGCCAACCGTTCTCAATGGAACCATGGTGTTGAGTATCACACCAGAAGTAAGCGGACTGTGGAGCATATCACGATGGAGTGATGCAAAAAGACCCACAGACACGGTTGAATCCACGTGGTCGTTGCTGAAGGCCCAGCTGAGTAACTAGTGGGCCACCATTATTGCGAGACAATGACCTTCTGCGTGTGCGTTGATTGAGCATTCTTTATCACAAGCAGGTATAACCCTTGCGATACTCCAGTCAGGTCAAGTGTAACCTGGTCTTGCTCCGAGCCTAAACCGAATCTTGGGAGATCGCGAGAATAGTCTCTGACGAGCTCCCCATTGACTGTCCATAGCTCTAGCCTAACTGTGCTCCTATCTGCCGTAGCAAATTTGCCGAGCTGTGCAGTTATGGTAGTGCTGGCAGGATTGGGGCTAACGGATGTAACATAGTAGTGGCTGATGTTTTGCTCAATGACGGATGTCGTTGTGTCCCGAGGAATGTAAGAAAGTAGGAATTTCACGCCATCCGTGTTGTTGCACAACTCAACCGTTCCTTCCGATCGAACTCGAATGTGATACGAGTCAACACTGGCAATAGACAGCATTGTTAGGTCCACATTAGGAACATATTCAATGATCCTATTCCCGACAATCGAGATGTAGAAAGAGAAGTAAAACGCGTGCGCATACAAGTAAGTGGTGTCCCCAAACGCAGCCCCGCGCAGTACGCTCCAATAGGCGGGCAAGGTCCTTGGAAGCATTACGGACTGAGAATCCGAATCACCGTTTGCAAACAGTCTCACCAACCATACCCTGTCTACGGAATCCAATAGTCCCTTTGAATGATCAGTTCGAAAAATAGTGACTATCGAATCACGGATATTCAGAAGTCCCAATGGCGAGGCATTAACTGGTCGATATAATCGACTACCAATTGTATCTCGCTGGTCCTGCACTTCGGCAATTGCAATCTCCCACTTCGATGAGAAGACGAGAGTTTTACCATCTGAATGAATTGAAACTGGGTAATTGCGGAG
>CALMZQ010000022.1 GCA_937870915.1 uncultured Ignavibacteria bacterium | reverse complement strand
CAGCCCCTTCTCGAACAGAATCAACGTCGCGATGACCGATTGCAACGCCTACTTGCAAGCGGTGCAATTCCAAAGGAACAGGCTGAAAATGCCCATGATGCATTTCTACAGATCCGGAGTGAGATAGAAGCAGTGAAAGCACGGATAACTTCAGCTACGTTTGAAGAGCAGGCAATCCGCGCTTCATTATCGGCTGCGCCCGGACAACGCATAGCGATTGTTTCCCCGGTAACCGGAGTTATCCTTCGTCGATATGAGGAACACGAGCGCACCTTGATGGCTGGTACACCGATCATGGAAATTGGCGACCCAAAGAAGCAAGAGATAGTCATTGATGTACTCAGCACAGATGCAGTGAAGGTGCGGGTTGGTCACACAGTGCTGATAAGTGGTTGGGGCGGGGAAGACACACTTGTAGCAAGGGTGAAGAGGGTAGAACCTGCTGCCCGAGTTAAGGTCTCATCACTTGGCGTTGAAGAGAAGCGAGTTGATGTGATAGCTGTTCTTGATGCAGCTTCTACCGTAATCGGAGACGGATACAAGGTAGATGCCGCAATCGTGCTCTGGGAGAAGTCACAGGTGCTCACGGTTCCGTTAGGCGCATTGCTTCGGGAAAAGGAGAGCTGGTTTACGTTTGTTGTGGAGGATGGAATAGCGAAAAAGCGCGGTGTGACATTGGGGCCACGATCCGCGCTTCTTACATCTGTTTCTCAGGGGCTCACCGAGGGAGAGACCGTAATCCTTCACCCTGCAGAAGCCCTTACTGAGGGTACTGCAGTTGAGTGATCATGCTGAATAGGTTGTTTCGCCATTGATACCATGGCAGGCCTTGAACTTCTTGCCAGAACCGCACGGACATAGTTCGTTTCTGCCAACCTCACGTCCGGTATGGCGGATGGTGTTCGATGCATGCTGTTGTGGGGCTGCGTTCGGGTCGGAACCCAATGACCCCGTGGCGCTTGGATGCGAGAATTGAAGTTGACGTGAAGCACTGATCGTTGGTTGGATCGGCGGTAGCGTAGCAACCGGT
>CALMZQ010000021.1 GCA_937870915.1 uncultured Ignavibacteria bacterium | reverse complement strand
TCGTCGTCCAGCGCTGGCTTCTGGGAGACCATCAACGGTGTGCAGGATCTGCAGGCCGGGGTTAAGGTTCGCCCCCTTTCATTAGAAATCGAATCGAACAGATTTGACGTGATCCTTGGAGGTGTGTTCTTTACGCCCCTTGGTGATTATGTACCGGATGCACCTGTTACGATCGGTCACCAAGCAACGGGTGTAGAGGGTCGTATCGTTACGCAGTACACTACAAACAGCGGTCTCTTCTTCATGGCCGGTATCGCGTATTCGGCTCGGGGCACGGTTACCGTCGATAGAGGTTTTGATGTGGACGTTCCGGATGCGATCGATGCAGTTGGTCGGGTTGGATATGGCACTTCAGACTGGTATGGTGATGTGTGGCTGCAGAATGTTGTGCCACAATCGGGTACAAACATCGGGCCGGGCGTACCGTTCCCTTCCAATGCTCAGGCCTACACACGCGTAGGAACGACCTTGGCTTACCGCGTCATTAGCGCAATGAGTTTGATAGGGGGCGTATCAGGCACTCTAACCGGACGAAATGTGGGCCATTCAACACGATTTACATTCGGCGTAGCCTATGACCTGCCGATCTGGGATGGAGTATCACTATGAACATCATGACACATACACGTTGGATTCTGATCGCAGTATTGTTCCTCGTGGTGATGGTTGGATGCGACAATCCGATCGAAGCGCCAGTGGTTGCTGAACTAACACCTACCTCAAATGACAGCTCAGCTGTCTTGTGGACGCCGATTTACATCGCAGATGTACCAGCATCGGTGATCCCTGCGGCTCCTGCAGATGATGAGGGAATGGATGCCGTACGTGCTGCCGTTGCAGCAAGAACTGATGCACAACGCAATGCGATTCGCAGATGGAACCAAGGACCTGTGCAAGAGTGGAGCGCAATTGCCCGTCGGATCGTTGCCAAATACAACATCACACCGGCTGCAGAGCGGAATCCGGATGGTTCGTTCACCGGACGTTTCTTGCCTGATCCTGCAAAGCCCCTTGCCAGCCCACCATTTGCTTCTCGTATGTTCTCACTCATTGAGGTTGGTACATACGATGGCCTTATCCATGCATGGCGTGCGAAGTACACAACCAAACGTCCAGCTCCCTATGTAGTTGATCCATCGATCGCCACGCTTGCACCAAAGACCGGACTCCCTTCGTACCCCAATGAAGATGCCATCATTGCACGTGTGGCCGTTGAAGTGATCGTACTGATGTATCCGAGCGAACGTGCAAACATGGAGGCACTGTATACAGATGCAACTCAATCGCGTGTATGGGCGGGAGTTGCACGGCCAAGTGATGTAGCTGCCGGCGATTCCCTTGCTCGGTTCATTGTGACGAAGCTCAAAGAACGTGCCTCAACCGATAAGTGGTCGGGCGCAGACAATCAACCGGCGTGGAAGGCCAAAGAAGCTGCGCTCGTAACCACATGGCCAAAGTGGAAGAGTGCTGAAACACCAGCTCGTCCGCCACTTCACCCGTTTGGAGGTGACGTAACACCATGGAATATTTCAAGCGCTGCAGACGTGGATCCGGGTCCGCCCCCTTCAGAAACAGATGCAAAGTTTCAGTCGGACATGAATGAAATGCGCGAGCTGGCAAAGAACCGCACACGTGAACAAGCTCGTATTGCAACGTATTGGGAAGCAGGGGGCGGAACAGACGGCCCTCCTGGGATGTGGATGAAGGTCACCGAAGACCGTACACGTGCTGCCAATATGAGTGCTGTTCGTTCAGCTCGTATTCATGCCTACGTGTCGTGCTCGCTCCATGATGCTGCTGTTGCTTGCTGGTATACCAAGTACAAGTACTATACCGCACGTCCTTGTACCATCGACAACACTATTGCCATGGGTGCCGGACTTCCGAATTTCCCTGGCTACTCCAGTGGACACAGCACGTTCAGTGGAGCGTCTGCCGAAGTGTTGTCGTTCTTCTTCCCAGCCTCAGAAAGCGAATTCCGGTCAATGGCTCAAGAGGCCGCTGATAGTAGAATGTATTCACGGATCCACGTGCGTGCGGACTGCGAAGTAGGGCTTTCACAAGGGTATAATGTGGGCAAGGCATCTGTAGCTAAGGCTAGACTCGACGCGGCTGAATAACCCACTGTATCACGTCATCGGAACGATGTAGTTTTGTGGTCTTCACCGAACACGAGGCTATACTTATGACCATTACAGATCTTCGCGCCGCACATCACACCACACTTGCTAACGCTATGAAGGCAAACATGGAGCGCACGTTCCATGCACATTGGCCGGAAGCACCCAGTGGTAAGATCTATGGTGAGACGGCCAACGATGATGGCTTGGCGGCGTTCCAAGGTCAGCTTAATAAAAAATTCGATCGTCTACCTGCCGAACAGTCATGGATCGGTGGCGAAGCCTCTCCGTACGGATTCGATCTTGGCATCACCTATCCGCAGATCGCTCTTGATGATCTGATCAAACGTGCATCGGATGCGCAGACAGCATGGCAATCGCTTACACCTGAGGATCGTGCATCGATACTTATTGAAGCTCTTGAGCGTGGTGCCAAACGATTCTTCGAGATCGGCTATGCCACGCAGCATACAACGGGTCAAGGTTTTGTAATGGGATTCCAAGCTTCGGGACCACACGCATTTGATCGTGCGCTCGAAGCAGTTGCGATGGCCTACGCTGCACAGTCCACCTTTGTCACAAATGTTCTATGGACAAAGCCGATGGGGAAGATCAATGTCTCCATCAACAAGACATACCGTATCGTGCCTAAGGGTATCAATCTCGTCATCGGTTGTTCTACGTTTCCGGTGTGGAATACTGTACCAGGTATGTTCGCAGGACTTACAACGGGCAATAGTGTGATTGTGAAGCCCCATCCCGGCGCGATCTATCCAATCGCCATTGTCATCGCAGAAGTGCGTGAGGTCCTGAAAGAGCTTGGTCTCGATGCTAACATTATCCAACTGGCTGTTGACACGTTTGACAAGCCGATCACACTCGAGCTTGTTAAACATCCGGCAGTGCGAGTTATTGACTACACCGGCGGACCACATTTTGGCGCGATTGTTGAAAAAGAAGCGGCGGCACACGGCAAGACGACCTATACAGAAAAGGCAGGCGTAAACTGTGTTGTTCTCGACTCAACGGACGACCTCGACAAAGCGCTCGAGAACCTTGCATTCTCGCTCACGCTCTACTCCGGTCAAATGTGTACTGCACCACAGAACATCTTCATTGCAAGGGACGGCATGTTGGTTGCCGGCACAAATGTTGCCGTGAGTGATGTAGCTGCAAAGCTCCGTGAAAAGATCGACGCTCTTGTCTTCAACGAAAAGGCCGGAGCAACAACCCTCGGCGCTATCCAAAATCCTGTCACGTCACAACGCGTGGAAGACGTGCGCTCCCTTGGTCTTGCAGTAATCCGCGAAAGTGGCTCTGTGGCTCAACATGGATTTGCCGACGCTCGTTCACTCTCACCAATCGTTTTACAAACTGACACGTCACGTGCGGACATCTACACCAAGGAATGGTTCGGCCCTGTATCCTTCCTTATCGTAACAGACTCTTTCGAAGCCTCCATTTCGGAAGTTGTAGGAAGCATCCATGAGCAAGGGGCTCTTAGTGTCCTTGTCTACACAACGGATCCAGATAGAACGATTACAGCCGAGGACGCCATTGTTAACGCCGGCGCACCCGTCGCTTTCAACTTCAACAGCTTTGTGTGGGTGAACCAGTCCGCCGCCTTCAGCGACTTCCATGGAACTGGCGCAAACCCAGCCGGCAACGCCACCTTCGCGGATTGGTCGTTTGTGACGAATCGGTACAATGTGATCGGGGTGCGGAAGCAAGTCTAGCACTTTGTGTGACCTATTCAGGTGACCTATTCAGGTGACCTATTCAGGTGACCTATGCAGGTCGCTCGAATGAGTCACTTAGCAAAGCGACTGCTCCAGATCCTCCAACAGATCCTCCACATCCTCGATCCCACACGAAAGGCGGATGAGGCCATCGGTTACGCCTAGGCGTTCGCGTTGGTCCTTTGGGATGGATCCGTGAGTCATGCTTACAGGGTGGCACACAAGGGACTCAACGCCGCCGAGCGACTCGGCCAGAGTGAAGAGTTTGAGCTTCTTGGTAACGGCGGTGGCACGCTCTAGCGAGCCGAGCTCGATAGAGATCATACCACCAAAGCCCGACATCTGGCGTTTGGCGATCTCATGTTGTGGGTGCGATGGAAGACCCGGATAGTGGGTGGCCTTGATCGCTGTGTGTTGCTGGCAATATTCAGCGATACGCTGAGCGTTTGCTGCGTGACGTTCCATGCGGACTGCCAAGGTCTTTGAAGAACGAAGAAGCAGCCAGCACTCGAATGGTCCGGGGACGGCCCCTACGGCGTTCTGGAGGAACTTGAGTTGCTCAGCTACCTCCGCGTCGTTCGTTGTTACGATGCCGCTCACAAGGTCGCTGTGTCCACCCAGATATTTGGTTGCGGAGTGGACCACGATGTGGGCGCCAAGTTCGAGTGGACGTTGGAAATACGGCGAGGCAAAGGTGTTGTCAACCACCATGTAGGCATTGTTCGCTCGGGCGATCTCTGCAACGGCGGCAAGGTCCGTGATGGTCATCATCGGATTAGTTGGGGTCTCGGTGTAGATCATGCGCGTGTTGGGTTGCAGTGCAGCCTCTACATTCTTCACATCACGCATGTCAACATAGCTGAAGGTGATACCAAACCGTGTAAGCACCTTGCTGGTGAGCCGGAACGTTCCGCCATACATGTCCTCGGCCATTACCACGTGGTCGCCGGCAGAGAGGAGTCGCATGATGGTATCAACCGCAGCGGATCCACTTCCAAAGGCGTAGGCGTGTGTGCCCCCTTCCATAGCAGCAAGATT
>CALMZQ010000020.1 GCA_937870915.1 uncultured Ignavibacteria bacterium | reverse complement strand
CTCTTCAAAATCAGTGCTAACCGGAACAGCCATCCTACCTGCTAGGAGGTCAGACAACTTTACGTTTGTAAACGTGCCAAGGTTGTAGACCTTAACATCGCCATACGAAGGATCAAACGTGAGCGTGAAGCTGCACGTTGTGAACGACTGGTCAGCGATTGTACCTGATGTGAATACAGGATCCTTGAGATCGATGATCTGGAAGAAGGCTTCTTTTACTGTTCCACCAGAGATCTTGTCCTTGTTATCCATGAAACTTGTGTTCGTGGACATGTCAGTGCAAGACTGATCCGTTTTTGGGATCGTTGGGTTATTTGACTCCGGTGATACCGTGAGTGTGATCGGTACGGTGAAAGTGGTTGCATTAGCTAGTTCTTCACACCCCGAGAAGCCGATTGAGGCTACGGCAATTGCGAGAACAAAGGCAAACGCCCCAAAACGTGTGATCGATCTCATAGAAAAAACCCTCTGGTAGATGGAACTGTTGTCCCAAACTACCCAGAGGGTTCGGTAATCGCAAGAGTAAGAGTAACTAATACGTACAATGGCCTTTATGAAGGACTGAGTGCTAGACCCTCGGTTCCGGGATCAGGACCCTTGCTGGGTTCTGGGGAAGGGGCTTGCGTAGACGTTCTCATCTTTTCGCGGAAGGAGGCTACATCCTTGATCATCGGAGCTAGTTCTTCACCACGGATGAGGACGTCTAGTTCTTCGCTGTCCAAGATCTCGCGTTCAATGAGGGCCTTTGAACAGCGATGCAGCAACTCGATATTATCACGCATTAGCTGAATGGCGCGTGCTTCTGAATCAACAATGATCCGGCGAACTTCACCATCAATGGCGCGAGCAGTCTCTTCTGAGTGATCGCGAGGCTGAGATATCTCTCTGCCAAGGAACACTTCGTCATGTTGGCTGGCATACCGTACGGGACCGATCACGTCACTCATACCAAACTCACAGACCATTTTCTTGGTAATAGTTGTCGCGCGTTCTAGATCATTGGAAGCACCGGTATTGAGCTGATCAAAGACAACACGTTCGGCAGCACGTCCGGCCAAGAGCGTTACTAAGCGTGTTTCAAGCTGCTCTCTACTCATGGTGTGCATCTCTTCATTCGGAAGGTATGATGTAACGCCAAGAGCTCTACCACGAGGAATGATCGTCACCTTGTGTACGGCATCACCATGCTTAAGGAGTTTGCCCGCCAGTGCATGCCCAATTTCGTGATAGGCAGTTGTTTCCTTTTCTTTATCGCTCATCACCATGCTCTTGCGTTCAACGCCCATCAAAACTTTGTCCTTGGCGTTTTCAAAGTCAAACATGGTAACATCCATGCTGTTACGGCGCGCGGCCAACAGCGCAGCTTCGTTTACGAGATTAGCAAGATCAGCACCACTCATTCCAGGTGTGCCCTTGGCAATGATCTCAAGATTCACGTCTTTGGAGATAGGAACCTTGCGTGTGTGAACACGAAGAATACCAAGTCTGCCAAGCATGTCAGGACGATCTACTACTACTTGTCTGTCAAAACGACCCGGACGGAGTAGGGCTGGATCGAGTACGTCAGGTCGGTTTGTAGCTGCAATAATGATGATGCCAGAGTTCTGTTCAAACCCATCCATCTCAACGAGAAGCTGATTGAGGGTTTGCTCGCGTTCGTCGTGTCCACCACCAAGACCTGCGCCGCGATGGCGCCCAACGGCATCGATCTCGTCGATAAAGACGATGCATGGTGCTTGCTTCTTTGCATTCTCAAAGAGGTCGCGAACGCGGCTTGCACCAACGCCAACGAACATTTCAACGAAATCCGCTCCGGAAATCGTAAAGAACGGCACACCGGCTTCACCGGCAACAGCACGAGCAAGGAGTGTCTTGCCAGTCCCAGGAGGACCAAGCAGCAGAACACCGCGCGGAATTTTGCCACCAAGACGAGTGAACCTACTTGGATCCCGTAGGAATTCCACGATCTCTCGAAGTTCTTCCTTTGCCTCATCAGCACCGGCAACATCAGTAAAGTTGATCTGCATGTTGCCTTCAGTGAGAAGGCGTGCCTTACTGCGACCAAAGGAGAAAATATTTTTGCCGCCACCGGCACCCATTTGCATCCGCCTGCTCACAAAGAAGAAGGCGATAAGGAGCAGAGCCCATGGGAGTAATTGCACGATTGAGACCCACCACGGAGAATCGCCACTTTCGTAGGACCATCCAATGCCATGTTCGCGCCAAAGTGCTTCCGTTTGCGAGTCAACAACGCCGAGTTTGGTGCGAAAGTTTTTCACATCTACCGTACGATTGTCGCGTTGGATTGTAATGGCTTCCTTAAGTGTGCCATGAAACTCGAAGTCATTTAGTTGCGTCTTTGTGATCGTGGCGTATTGCACACGATTTGACTTGACGACCTCCATGTACTCGTTGAACGTCAGTGGGAATTCCTGCCGCTGTCCGTTGGACATAAGCATGCCAACCATTACGAGTGAAACAAGGATTCCGACCCAAATAAGCACGTTTCTAAGGACGCGTGATACCGTGAGGTCGTTGTCTTCTTCTGGGTCGCGCTTAGGGCGCTGCGGGCGTTGTTGGTTTCCGTTCATGGGCGCATTGACGTGTGGCGAGTAGTTTTCATGCCAAAGGTTCTTCTGTTACTACCCAAATGGCATCGAGTTGACGGCCGTGTCCGGCATAGTCCATGCCGTAGCCAACAACAAAGTCGGGTGCGATCTCGCGCCCAACGTAGTCAATTGTGAGTGTTTCGTTGTGAACTGCCGGTTTGCTAAGGAGGGCGGCAATGGTGATACTCTTGGGTTGAAGTCCACCAAGATGTTTGATGAGTTCATGGATCGTAGTACCGGTATCAACAATGTCTTCAATGATGATCACGTTTCGATCTGTAACGTCTGCCAACAGGCCCTCAATGGCGGTGGTTCCCGAGCTCGTCATGGAATTGCCGTAACTGGAGGCACGTGCGAATTCCACAATAACAGGCATGGAGAGCATCCGGATAAGGTCTGAGGCAAACACCATCGCCCCCTTGAGAATGACTAGGGCAGTTACTTCCTGACCTGAAAAGTCGTGGTTGATGCGTTTGGCAATGTCACGAACCATGTCCTGAATCTCGTCCCGATGGATATACGGGCGAAATGTTCGGTCATGAACCCGGATCCGGTGGTCGGGGGAGATGATGGAATTGTCGGTCATGGGTTCACAGAAAGGATCAAAAGGTGTGTTGTTGATGAGGTGATTCGAGTACGTTCAGCAGCACGGATACCGCAGACCCAGATGATTCCGTCGTCGTCACAGACAACGCGAACCAGCCTACGCTCTGCATGGGGGAAACGAATGTTCGTCAAAAGATCAGATACACGTACAGTTCCTGCAAGACCAAATGGTTGAAATCTATCCCCATCCTGCCATTGTCTCCATACAAGTTTGCCGCGGACAGAGGCCAAGTCAACGTAAGCTACCGTTGTATCAGCATGAGGCTGGAGATCGCCAATTGAACGCCTCTCTACGGACAATGTTTGCAGTCCTGCAACATACACCCCGTCACCGTCGATGACAACATCGGGAGCAACCGAATCTATCCGAGGAGCGGTTACAGTTATCCTGTCTCGCTCACGTAGTGCCGTTCGGCCATTGGTCAGTGTTGCTTCAGAACCAGCTTCTGCGGAGATAAGTGACGAGAGGCGCACAACGTCTTCATGAGAACAGGTTAGGACCGATCGAAACATTTCGCGGACGAGGCCACGGGGGAGCCCCTTTACCACTGAAATTGAAAAGGATGGCGCACCGGTTTCGTCAGTAATCATCACGGCCGGAAGGATTTCGTTAACCACCGAGCGTACTACGGCGTCTGCATCACGAACGAGTTCGCTGGATCTCAAGATCCTCTCGGTTACGGATGGTCCGAAAACCTCGCGTAGTGCGGGCATGATCACCGCACGTACTTTATTGCGCAAAAAGTGCTGATCTGAGTTGCTCGAATCTTCTCTCCAGATGTATCCGTCAGAAAGCGCAACATCTCTGATCTGTGCCCGCGAAATGTGGAGAAAGGGGCGAAGCAAACGTATTCCTTGACGAAGTGCACGTTCAGGCGGAATGCCGCTTAAGCCCTGAGTACCACTGGCCCTCGCAAGGTTCATAAGCATTGTCTCTGCATTATCGTCCATGGTGTGAGCCGTTAGGACAACTGAGGCCTGATGTTCATTCGCAACATCAACAAGAAATTCATAGCGGAGTTCGCGAGCTGCACCTTCGATTCCCAACCCGGAGCTTCGGGCAAGGGTCTGTACGTCCAATCGCCGCGTAATGCAGGGAATTCCCAAGTCATCAGCAACCGAAACAACAAGTCGTTCATCGTCATCACTTTCAACCCCCCGAAGGCCATGATTGGCATGTGCCACGATACACGAGATGTTGTGCACCGAACGAAGGGTGTTGATGGTATGAAGCAGCGAAATGCTATCAATGCCACCACTCACGGCAACTACCATTTTCCCACCAAGTGAGTTGTGCCGTGCAAGGGCAGATGTGGTCTCACTCAGCACAACATTTGGAGTCATGGAGTAGCGTCTACCATCTCATCTAGCTCATCAGCATAACGAAGCATCCGTTCCTCAACCTCGTCATAGGTCTCAAAGCGAACTACGTCCTGACGGCACAATGAATTGTTGCGAAGCCCCTTGAGATAGCCACCATAGTGTTTTCGGAACTCGTGCACAGCGCGTCGTGGCGATTTGTATGTGAGCTCTAAGCGGAGGTGTTCTAAACAGGTGAGGATGCGCTCGCGGGGAGATACTGGCGTGTATGAGCCGGTTGCCATGTATTCCTTTGCGTGCGCGAAAAGAAACGGATTGCCAATTGCTGCTCGGCCGATCATTACGGCATCAGCGCCCGTTTCGTCAAACGCCCGCTTCACATCTTCAGGCGTCTTTACGTCGCCATTGACGATCACCGGAATATTCACAACCTGTTTGATCTTGGGGATCCAGGACCAATCAGCATCTCCGTCGTGACCCATGTCTCGGGTGCGACAATGGACAGTAAGGGCCGCAGCGCCTGCATCCTCAATCATCTTTGCCACTTCGAGGATAACAATAGAGTCTCGAGACCATCCTAGGCGGGTCTTCACCGTAACCGGCATCTTTACTGCATCTACAATTGCGCGGGTGAGTTTTTGCATTCCTGTTGGGTCCTTCAGTAGCGCAGCGCCTGCATTGCGGACCACCACGTTCTTCACCCAGCATCCAAAATTGATATCGATGAAGTCTGGACCGGATTCCTCGGCTCTGCGGGCCGCTTCGACCATGATGTCTTCATCTCCGCCAAAGATCTGGATTGCTACCGGACGTTCTTCCTCTGCCAAGCGGAGCTTTTCCATGGATCTTCGGGCATCGCGCACCAATCCATCGCTCGAAATGAACTCGGTATAGACGATATCAGCCCCATACCGCTTGCAGATCATGCGGAACGGGAGGTCTGTAACGTCCTCCATGGGGGCGAGGACAATGCCCCTTTCTACTTCAACGTGGCCAATACGCATTGGGCAAAACTACGATAGGGAGGGGGCTGGGCAGTGCGCTAGACGCAGAAAAACCACGTAATAAGAGCCAACCCCTTGGAAACACTGAAACTTCTGGGCATGTTGGAGGTCGGTTACTTTGAGAATACAGCAGTGGGGATAGAAAAAATATCCCTTGTTTTGTGTAAACAGCATCTGTTCGTATACTCGCAGAGAACGCGGAATGAAAGTCAGCATTTGGTAATGCTAAATGCCGGCTTGATTCGTGGACCGTAACGGGGATATCTACTCTTACTCATCTAGGGATTTGGTCATGCGAAAACTGTGCCTTCTTGCGGCATTCGCCGTGTTTGCTGTGCAGGTGATGACAGCAGGTGGCGATAATACTCAGGCCGTTGAGCCCGGTATTGACACCATGCCACCGGTTCTGACCTCGCAGTCACTGCCATGCGGCGTGCGCGATTTTACAGCAACGGAAACCCGGAACATCCCGGATCCTCCCCGCGCTACACCGAACGAACGCGATCAAGTTGAACGCGGTATTCAGTCGATCCGCCTTGCGCTAGACCCGCAAGCGCAGAACGTACGGCTTACTATCATCAACCCAACAACGTTCCCAAAATCCCCAAAGGTTACAAGCGCAAACTTCCAAGTTTCGCTTATTGACCCGTCCAAAGGTGGTAGCTGTGTTATTGAAGTTCGCGATTGGGCGAACAACGTAACATCACGCCAGATCACCATCGCCGCCGCTACTCCAACAGCATCTGCAGCTGCGATCAATGTTGGTCTCATCAAGGTTGGTGCTCCAGCAGGCTCCGGCACGCTGACAATCACGAACAACACTGATGGCCCAATGACTCTTACAGCCATCACACTTGCAACTGGTACACGCTTCGCTATCACAGCGGGCGGTGGAACTCCAATTCAGCTCCTTGTTGGTGCTACACACAACATCGTCTTCAGCTATACACCTGCTATCGGCTCAGAAGCCGGCGATGCAGATGTTCTCACAGTTGAAACGGCGTGCGGTAACGTAACGTGCGCTCTTTCGGGCACTGGTGGTGTTTCCCGGATTACTGCCACACCACTTCTCTCGTATCTCATCGAAACACCTTCAGCTACTGATTGCGAAGCAAATGAAGGCAAGTTGACGGTCAACAATACTGGTAATGTTGACATGGTAATCACTGCTATTACAAGCAACTCACCTGAATTCACTGTGTCAAATCCAACCATCCCAGCATTGCCTATCACGGTAGCTGCTGGTGCTTCTGTTCAGATCGAATCGATCTGCTACAGTGCAGGTGTTGTAGGCGTTAACAACGGTGAGCTGACCATTACTTCAGATGCAACAGATGCTGCTGGTAACAAGGTCACGCTTAGAGGTGAGACAACAACTAGCGTTGAAGATGAAATGGGCAAGACAGCTCGCGTGTGGTTCGATGTTGCTAACGAGCAGATCGTCTTCACAACGGTTCGTGTAAACACACCGGTCTTGGTTCACGACATCAACGGACGCGTGCTTGCTTCTTCAATGGTGTCGGATGCCGGTTCGTTCCGCGTAAACACATCATCGTGGAACAACGGCGTAGTTGTGATCACGTATTCTGACGAAAACGGTCAGCGTACACGCACACTCTCGATCGTTCGCTAAGCGATCCAACGTCCTCTCGATTTCCCAAAGGGGCTGGCTTACGCCAGCCCCTTTTTCGTTTGTATCTGAAATCGAATGAAGTTGTTTGCTGACAACCGGCGACACCCCGTTGTGCCTCCGGGGACTGTTTAATCGCCCCAAAAAGGCAAATCCAAACAAAATCGACAGAATCGGTCAGCGAAAATGGACCTATTATGCAGTGTACTGTTAGGGTCTACAAGCCGATAGCAAGGGATGCAGCAAAGGGTATTGCAAGGCCGAGCGCCCCTTGAATTTCACGAGATCGTGACATGGTGGAAACTTGATACAAAAAAAGCAGATGTAGCCTTCGTAACTTCGTCCGATTCGCATTTCCTTACGCAATTCCACCCCATGGCCCGTTTTCGGATCTTCTCCAACGACGTCGGTATCGATCTTGGTACCGCGAACACCCTCATCTGGCAAAAAGGAAAAGGGATCGTGCTCAACGAGCCATCGATCGTTGCGTTCGATCGCACTTCCAAAAATATCATCGCCATCGGCCATGAAGCCGAAAAGATGGTGGGGAAAACACACCGCGATATCAAGACCATTCGTCCGTTAAAGGATGGAGTGATCGCAGATTTTGAGATCGCAGAAGGAATGCTTCGAGCATTCATTCAAAAGACGAGTACATCGATCGCACATGCAAAGCGTATGGTGATCTGTGTTCCGTCCGGCATCACTGAAGTTGAGAAACGTGCCGTTCGTGATTCCGCTGAACATGCAGGAGCAAAACAAGTGCACCTTATTGCAGAACCAATGGCTGCTGCAATTGGTGTTGGTCTTGACGTGCATGAACCGATGGGCAACATGGTAGTTGATATCGGTGGTGGTACAACGGAGATCGCTGTTATTGCACTCTCCGGAATTGTTGTTGATGAATCCATTCGCATAGCCGGTGACGAACTCACAAGTTCAATCGTGAATTGGTTCAAGAGGCAACACAACATTCTCATCGGTGATCGTACAGCTGAGATCATCAAGGTGAATGTTGGTTCTGCTTGGCCCCTTCCCGAAGAACTTGAGATAGAAGTAAAGGGTAGGGACATGGTAGCCGGTACACCCAAGAGCATCATTGTCTCCAGTGAAGAGATCAGAGAAGCACTTAACGAGAATATCTCTACGATCATCGAAGCAGTGCTTACGTTACTCGAAAAGACCCCGCCCGAATTGTCGGCGGATATTTTCGATCGTGGTATTATCCTCTCCGGTGGTGGTGCATTGTTAAAGGGGCTTGATGAACGCCTCCGACGTGAGACATCGTTGCCGGTGCACGTAGCTGATGACCCACTCACCGCCGTTGTACGTGGCACAGGGAAGGTCCTAGAAGACCTGGACGCGTATTCATCCGTCTTGATCAAGTCGAAGCGATACTAATGCGTCGATTTATCGACTTTGTTGTTCGATTCAAGAACTACATCACCCTTGGGACACTTGTGGTGATGTCATTCGCATTCATGAGTGTTGGGAGCCTCTCACAGTTGGGCGGATTCCGTGCCGTGATTGTTGGTTCAATAGGGTGGATGCAGTCGCTATTCGCATGGATCCCGAATCCCGTTGCTCTTAAGAGTGAGAATCTTGCCTTGCGCGAATTGAATCTTCAGCTCGCGGTTGAGTCTGCTCGGTCTCGGCAGTCGATGGTAGAGAATGCTACGTTACGCAAGATGCTGGAGCTACCTGCATACACGGATTATCATCTGATTGCAGCAGACGTCATCGGGAAGACAACCACACAGTCTCGGAATTATGCAACGATCAACAAGGGAATTGAGGATGGCGTGCAAGAAGGCATGTGCTGTATAACTGATGCCGGTCTCGTTGGAATCGTTATTGGTACATCGCCCCACTTTGCCGTGCTACAGCTCTTGTTGAATCGGGATACGCGTGTGAGTGCTAAGGTTCAGCGCACGCGTGTTGACGGAATCATTCAGTGGGAGGGTGAAACCTTTTTGGTGTTGAAGAACGTGCCTCGTTCATTGGATGTACAGGCCGGAGATGTGGTCTTAACATCATCATACAGCCAGAAGTATCCGGCGAATATCGTTATCGGCAGAGCAACCCAGGTGTCAGAAGAGGCGAACTCGCTCTTCCGGCGTGTGGTTGTTGAACCCGCTGTGAACTTTGCAACTCTTGAACAGCTGTTTGTAGTTGATACCCGACCCAATAGCGAACGTGTAGCGCTTGAAAGGCGCACAGATGAACGACTTCCGCAACGATCAACGCCGTAACTCAGCATGGCACTGAACTTCGATCTGCATCGCTCACAATTCGTGACCAATCCGGCATTACGATTTGTTGTATACGCCGTTGTGGCACTGTTGCTAAACGTGGTGCACGTGGTGTTCTTGCGATTTGTTGCTGTTAGCTCGGTAACGCCAGATCTCCTTTTGATCCTTACGGTCTGGATAGCGATTGTGGAAGGACAGTTCACCGGCATGATAGCCGGGTTCTTGGCTGGGCTGCTGTTTGACGTGGTCTCCGCCGATGTACTAGGATCGAATGCTTTGGCAAAGACGGCTGCCGGATTCGTAGCAGGGTACTTTTGGAGAGAAGGTTACGCTATGCAAACAATCGGCAGTTACCGATTCTTGCTCGTTGTTGCCCTTGCAGGGGGTGTGCATAACCTTCTGTATTACTTCTTCTACGTCCGCCCCATGCAGATCTCTTTTGGGATGTTTTTCCTTAAGTATGGTGTTGCGACAACCCTTTACACCACAGTGGCTGCCGTGTTTCCCATGCTCTATGTCAATCGACGTAAGGATCAGTAGACCCTGGAAGTCGATGTGAATACTGTGGATAACTCCAACAGTTGGCCTCACGCCCAGCTGTCGCAATTTGGGCGGTTATAGAACGACTCATTACCGGAATTCAACGAAATGTATCTGTCGAAACTCGAGATGGTGGGCTTTAAGAGTTTTGGTCTAAAGACCGACCTCGAGTTCACTGATGGCGTAACAGCGATCGTAGGCCCAAATGGTTGTGGCAAGACAAACGTTGTGGACGCTATACGTTGGGTGCTTGGCGAGCAAAAGACGTCGATGTTGCGTGCCGACTCCATGGACCAGGTGATCTTTAATGGATCACGAGCCAGGAAGCCCCTTGGCATGGCAGAAGTATCGTTGACCATCGAGAACAACAAGCAGATCCTGCCAACGGAATATTCACAGGTAGTGATCACCCGTAGGCTCTTTCGCAACGGAGAGAGTCAATACCTTCTCAACAAAACGCAGTGCCGCCTACGGGATATCGTTGATCTCTTCATGGATACCGGTATGGGCTCTGATGCCTATTCCGTGATCGAGCTCAAGATGATCGAAACGATCCTTAGCGATAAAGCTGATGAACGCAGGCATTTGTTTGAAGAGGCTGCCGGCGTTACGAAATACAAGGCTCGGAGAAAAGAAGCGCAGCGTAAGCTGGATGCTGCACAGCGGGACATCGCACGTGTGCAGGATATCGTTCGTGAAGTCCAAAAGACTGTCAATTCACTTGCACGGCAGGCCGAGAAGGCGCGGCAGCATCAGGATTTGTCCACGAGACTGCGCGACCTAGACCGAACGTTGTTTGCGTTTGAATATGCCGAGGAGTTCATCGCTCTCACACAACTGCTCGAACGCATCACCGGCATCCGTCAGCGGCGCGAGGCAGAGGAGTCTGCACTTGCAGCAGCCGAGCAACACGTTGTTGCAGCAGAGAAGACGCATGAACAGATGGAGCAAGAGCTTCGCACGGCCATCACGTTTGAGAATGACGTGCGCACGGCCTTGAGTGAAGTACAGCAGCGCATATCCCTTGTTGATGAGCGGAAGGCTTCTGCGCAGCGTGCGCTTGAGCGGCTCGATCGAGAACAGAATGAATCCCAGACTCAGCAGTCTTCAACCTCGCAGGAACTGCAACAGGTACGCGAGCGCATGGTGACCGGGAAGGTAGAACACGAAGAGGCAGTAAGGGAACTTGAAGCGCAACGTTCGCTTGTAGAAGAAGCACAAGCTACGCTGGTTCAGATGCGTCAGGACCTCCATGGTCAACGAGAAGGCCTTACAGCTGCGCGACAGATCCTGAACGAACAGCGGAACCAGGCAGACAGATTTCGCATACAGGGAGAAGGGCAACAGCGACGTCTCGCAGAGAATGAAGCACAACACCGTCAGGCAGCTGAACGCCTGGCACAGGTAGAAGATCAGATTACGCGGGAGAGCGCGGACCTACCGGCACTCGACCACCAGTTGGCAGAATCAGAACAACGTCTTCATGCTGCTGAAACACGGCAGCGAGACCTCCAAGCAGAGCAAGAGGGATTGCAGAAAGACTCCGAAGATCTGCGGTCAAAGCTTGGGCATAGTACCGCTTCCCTCGAGTTCTTGGTGGGACTTGTTGACACAACCGAGAGTAGCAAGTTTCTTCTCAATACTCCGGAGTGGACTCCATCCGGAGAAAAGCTCACGCTTGCCGAGGTGATCAACACTGGTGAAGAGTTTCGTGTTGCCATTGAAGCTGCGCTCGGTGATGCAGCTCGGTATTTTGTGGTGGCACACCGTACAGAGGCCCAACAGGCCATCAGTGCATTGTCAAAAAATAGTGTTGGCAAGGCTACATTCTTGTGTCGAGACGCAATACCGGCGATTGATCAGCCCCCTTCACTTGGTTCGATCGAAGGAGTGATCGGATGGGCATCTGAACTTGTGCAGGCGGATGATCAGCTGCGCGGGGCCGTACGTGGCATCCTTGGACACACGGTGATCGTGCGGTCGATGGATGATGCATGGAAGGCAATCAACGAAACACCTGCAACTTCAGCCGTGACGCTCGCGGGCGAGATCGTCCATCGTGCGGGAGCGGTTCGAGGAGGCTCAACATCGAAGACAGAAGGGGTGCGCGTTGGACGTCGTGAGCGTATCGATCAGCTGAGAGGCGAGATCGATACCCTGGAGCAGCGCATAGCAGACGTAGATGGTAGACTTCGCGCTGTGAAACAAGAACTTGGAACCATCGATCTGCGACGGCTTGGAGATGAGGTGCGAAAGGTAGCCCTCATTCGCAATGATCGACAGCAACGATTGGATTCGTTGCGCGGTAGGATAGACGACGTACAGGCTCAACAGCAGCTCCTACGTGAGGAAGCACAACGCATTGCCGGGGAGCTCGAATCTCTCCGTGGTGATGCTGCTGCGGCAGAACATGCGATCACAGAAACAAGCGAAGGTGTTGCCAAACTCGAGGCCGAATTGGCATCCGCAACGGAGGCGTTGCAAAATGTAGAACAACTCGTGAATCAACGGATCGGCGAGATGCGAGGTGTTGAGATCAGAGTAGTTCGTCTTAGTGGTGAATTGCAGACGTTGGTTAGCAATGAAGGTCGGCTCACGAATCAAAGTCTGACCATCGACCAACGTCGCGAACAACGCGAGACAGAGCGCAATGACCTCCAAAAGCAGATCGCAACCTACGAGTCGGAGCGCACGGAGTCTGATACCAGCGCCTCCACAATCGTTGCACGTTTAGCAGAAGCAAAGTCCAAAAGAGAAGGACTTGAGCTTTCCGTACGAGAACACTCGGCCGCATTCCACCAAGCTGGGGAGGATGTGCGACGTAAACGGAAGGAGCTTGATGCAATCGTTAACGAACAACACGAAGCTGACCTCAAGCATAACGAAGTGCGCCTTCGCATGGAGTCCTTGGCTCGCCGGGCAAGTGAAGAACTAGACTTAGAAGTTCCTGAACAACCCGCAATGCCTGAGACGGACGCTGAGCCCGAAGAGGTCCGCACGCAAGTGCAAGAGTTGCGCCGTAAGCTCACGTCCATGGGGAATGTGAACTTTCTTGCCCTTGAAGAGCACGAGCGTGAGAATGAGCGATTCCTCTTCCTCACGCAGCAGCTCTCGGATCTCACTGAGAGTGAACGCGCTCTGAATGAGACCATAGCCGAGATCAATCTCACGGCCCGCGAGAAGTTCACATCAACATTTGTGCGAATCCGCGAGAACTTCTCAACCCTCTTCAAAATGCTCTTCAGCGAAGATGATGAGGCCGATCTTCAAATGATCGAGTCGGCCGATAACGATCCTCTCGAATGCACCATTGAGATTACCGCTAAACCTCGCGGAAAGCGACCACACAGCATTGAAATGTTGTCAGGTGGCGAAAAGACCCTCACGGCCATTGCCCTGCTGTTTGCGATCTACTTGGTCAAGCCAAGCCCCTTCTGTATTCTCGATGAAGTGGATGCACCACTTGATGATGCCAATATCGACCGATATCTGAAGATCATTCGGAAATTTGCTGAGAACACGCAATTTTTGATGATTACGCACAATAAGAAGACGATGGAAGCGGCTGATACACTATACGGCGTTACCATGGAAGAGCCGGCAGTGTCAAAGGTTGTCTCTGTTCATCTTGCCGGTAAGTCTGCTGCCTGATCACGTTTTTCACTTTCGACCCTCAAGATCATGAAGATCCTCCTATCTGCAATCGCTCTTGCTGTTGTAACTGCTTCACCTGCAGCGTTTGCACAAGACGAAGCTCAACAAGTTGTACTGACTGAGTCCATTAAGGGGTCGTTCGGTAAGGTGTGGCGCTCAGTGAAACGGGCCATGGAGCAATCCGGCTGCCCAAAGCCACAAACCGAAAAGATCATTGAACCGGCAGAAGAGGGTGGACTGTATAAGGGGCAATACATTTCCGACTATTGTCTCCTGGCAGAAGGCGAAGACAGCACAAAGGACGTCATAGAAAAGTACTCTGTTGCCCCACGCATCCGGGGCGGCATTTGGGTCACATGCCGAGTGCAGTACAAGATCAACGTCAAGGAAGAAGAAGGCGGCCAAACCAAGATCATTCTTCGTGCAGAAATGTCGGGCTTTGAAGAATTCATCACCGCCGCAAACCACTTCTGGGTCTCCAACGGCGACCTTGAACGCAAAATGATGGCCACCATCATTGCGTACACGAATGAAGAGTTGCAGAAAGCAGCAGAGTAGTTAATCAGTTACGAGTTACTAGTTACGAGTTACCCAGTTACTCGTATCTAGTAACTGAGTAACTCGTAACTGAGTAACTAGTAACTGAGTAACTCATACTCCGCAACCTTGATATCAAACTCCGTTCCAGGAGTATACATCTGGGCAACTTCGTCACTGAGGGGTTTGGTAACCCTTACAGTAGCCCAGCAACCGCCGTGGAATTTCACGACTTCTGCAGAGTAGAGCGGCTTGCCGCGTAGTGACACATTGTAGGTGTTGCCTATCACGAATTCTTCCTTGGCAACCTTGTCATGTATGGGTTTCATAGGGTTGGATTTCGAAGTGAGAGTTCTTGGTGCAGTACGCGAGCAACTTCCGAGGCAACGTGTGCCGGTACACGGAGTACGGCTGTCTGATCCGCATGAGACGTATGAATATCACATGGCGTGTTCCTATGCAGGCTTTGCACCACAGCGGACACGGCCGGTAACCAATCTGAGCACGCAATGAAGACCGTTGTGATCTCAGCATCGGCATCATCGTGATTGATGATCACTATCGGCATACATGCACCGTCAGCACCGTCGATGACTGTTGTTCCGCCAGTTGGGTTTTCGGCACTTGCAATACGAATGCGGAGGCCGGCATTTGCCGCAGGGTCGATCATCGTAGGATACAGCAGTTTCAAACCATGATGAGCCGCTACACGCGCCTGTTCATACGTGAGGTGAGGTCGCAACAACGTGTTTTCGGTCAAATGTGGGTCTGCACTTCGTACACCCTCAACATCCGTGAATATCACAACCTCGTGGGCATTGAGTAGGGAACCGAGAAGTGTTGCTGTAAGGTTGGATGACTCCTTACCCATGGTTGTAGTAGCGCCCTCTTCAGAACGCCCAACAAAACCTTGGACCAATACCGCCTGATGCTTCGATAGGGCAGGGAGTAGCTCGTGCTGCACACGTATCAGTGTCTTTTCCGGTAGGGGGCTAGCCATACCGTGGTCTGATGTTGTGACGATCACAGATTGGGCATCAACGCCAACCACATCCAAACCAGCCTCTTGGAGGACGTGCCGAGCAATGTGGAGTGCAAAAAACTCGCCGTAGGCCAAGATCCGGTCCAGAGTTTTGGGGGTCAGCTGTCTGGTAGTGGACACTCCGTCCAAGACTGCGTGAAGCTCATCTCGTGCCACTGCTAGTAGTGCCTCCATGCCCTCGCGCGCAGATGCCGAGGGTAGAAGTGCGCGTACAAGCGTCTGATGGTCGGCTACGACCTGATCCAGACGCTCCCGAGCCTCGGCCCCTAGACCCTTCTGGGCGAGGCGAGAGGCGAACTCGAGATCACGCGTGGCGGTAGCAAAGGCCGAAACAACAATGAGCGTACCCCGCCCAGGCTGTGCCTGGACGATCCGCACCATTCGCCGAAACCCGTCCGGCTCTCGGAGCACAGCTCCGCCAAATTTCATCACGATCATGCGGCAAATCTAGCACTCGCCAAGTGACCATTCAGCAAGTACTTGCATAGAATTGTGGTCTGCCGTATGTTTGTCGTTCCCACGGAAACGAACTACTCAACCTCAGGCTATTGAGGACGACATGGCTAAGCAGCAAACATTCGGCGACAAGACCAAGAAAAAAGCCGGCGATTCGAAGATCAGCGTCAAGGTCATCAAGGCCTTCCGCTCCGAGAAGGGCACCATCAAGTATATGGAGCGCTTCGTTAAGGTCGACGACGTTGGGCAAATCGACAAGATGGAATTCACGAGGTAATTTCGATGAAGAAGGGCATTCACCCCGCATACAAGACCATCGACATCGTAATGACCGATGGTTCAACCTACAAGACCCGTTCGTGCTACAAGGGCGATCGTATGGTGCTTGAAATCGATTCGAAGTCACATCCGTTTTATACGGGCAAACAAATGCTCGTTGATACGGCCGGACGTGTGGATCGCTTCAAGAAGCGCCTCGAAAAGACCCAAGCTGTACGCGATGCTAAGGGACAAGGAAAGTAAACAGGAGACAATCACGTGGCAATGCCAACCTCACCAAACCCGAATACGATCAATTCGCCGTTCCGCCAAAAGCGGAATCAGCCAAAGAAGCGTACAAACCCGCTAAAGAAATCGCGTCTGATCGATTATCTCGATCCGAAGTTCTTGGGCCGCTTTACAAACGACCAAGGCAAGATCCTGCCCCGTCGTATCACAGGCGTTACAGCTCTCCAACAACGTCGCCTCTGCAGTGCGATCAAGTATGCACGCCACCTGGCTCTGCTTCCGTTTGTTGCGCAAGACACTCGTTAAGAGAATGACGTAGTGACGAAATGACGTTATGACAATATGACGTTATGACGAACGATGATTCCGAAACTCAAAAAAGCCTCGCATAGCGAGGCTTTTTTCGTTATAGCTTATCCGCATCCACTGCATGGCGGGGGACAGGTCCTCTAGTGCGATCACGATGGACGAGTGGGTACTCATGTCGATGGTGTGGTTCAACGGAATCGCATACATCGGGAGGATCGTGCATCACAACAGTTGGGAAGATCTTCGTTGGTTCACCATCAAAATCTTTTGCCCATTCCTTGTGATTGTAAACGCAAACTGGCAGGCAAGCAGAGCAGTAGTTGTGTTTAGCAAAGTAGGGGAAGCATTTCCCGGTATCTACCTTGTAGCGGTTGTTTCCAAGATGGTCCTTGCCTGCTTCGGGGCTTCGTTCGTCCGGGATAGCATCTGCCGGACAGTAGATCCGACATGCCTTACACGTATCACAGAATGCCGCAATTCCGGCATCTATTGGTGCGTCGCACAACAATGGAATTGATGTAAGAACACTACCCATTCGAAACAGAGGTCCAAGCTCCGGATTGATGATGCTCCCATGTCGACCAAGCTCGCCAAATCCAGCCTTCAGTCCGATAGGGATGTGGAGCACATTGCTATCACCAAGTGGATGTTCTACACGGCATGCGTAGCCCCGTGCTCGTAAGGCCTCTGCCAAACCGATCACTACCTCGCCCAGGTCATGATAGATGCGCATACATTCTATCGCGCTACGTTGGTCGGGTACGTTTTGAAACTCAGCATAACGCATACGTTTACCAACAGCGATAGCAAAGCGCTCATGCACCTCACGTCCACGGTAAATGTCCGTTGGTTCGATCTCGCACACTCCTACGATGTCTGCACCGAGTGAACGCGCCGTGGATTTTACCCATTCTGATGCTTCACTAGCTGTTGCAAAAGGCTGCATGGATCCTGCAACAGGGCCGGAGAATCGTGGTGCTTGTTCGTCGTGAATGAGATGCAGGTAGTCTTGCACCTCAGAGATAACAATCGACCGTCCACCTACACCTTCATACCACTCGGTCCAAGCGAACGCCGGTACAGCATCCGAGGGGGCTTTTATGGGCTCTTGAAGGTTGTTGTGGTAGGATGAAAATGTTTCCATGAATGCCAATACTCCCGATACGATTGGATAACAACTCCTGACGAGAGTGAATCACGAAAAACCGTGACTGGAGATGTGAATGACGTTGGGCGTTGAAACACGATGGTAGTGGCGTTAATCGTATCCGTGATCAAAGAATCCGTTGATCGCGTTACGAGGTAGTGTAAGGGGTAGGCGCGCGAATCGCCGTTGATATCGATGCCGATGACCAACGATCGTTTTCCGAGCGTTTGCGTAGTGTCGCCAACACGTTGTGCAAAGCCCCTTGACCAATCATATTTATCAGCAGTTGAAGCATCAGGAACAAAGGCAGAAACAGACCTTGCACGAGTGATGGCCTGCATCTCAGAGACAGTACCCTGTATGAACGGAATATCGGAAAAGACCTTCCCGGAAAGTGGTCCAACTACACATTCACCAGTTGCCTGATACCACCAGCTTCCCGTGGATACATCCTCAAAGATTGCATTGAAATGATTGGCTCCAACAAGGCGGAATGTCTCACGTTTTCCATCGATCAATGGCGAGTAAACACGTCCGGTGTGACACATTGTGCAGTACGTAACAAGCACAGGAACGCCCCCTACAGTATCGTGGATCTTGTGATGATGGGCAACGAGATCGAGTGGGTACCCTGCTGCTTGACCGTTGAGATACACCCAAAGATAGACCGTGGTGTCAGACATTGCAGACGAAGGGTCTAACTGGACTCTGCGTACAGATTCCGGCTCATTGAACATCACTTCAGCAGAAGCTTCGGTGCGCGAGAGGTAATGCATCCCACCGGCAATGATGATGAGCAGTACGATAAGCGTTCTCCACCACCACCGTAATGTTGGCCACGCATTGATGATTCCGATCAACATCAGTCCAATACCAATGCCAATTGATAGGTACTGTACCTTATACACTACGTAGGAAAAGGTGATGGTGTCCCACTCCTGCATTGCAGGAATGATAGGCATCAGCGTAAGACCCAGGGCCAAGGCCGGAAAGATGATAAAGAACCATCCCAGGAGGATGAACGACCAACGATACTGTTGCAACATGTACGAGCTCCAAGTGAGTTCATCAATATCGCTGTCTTCTATGAACCGTCTACCGTTGACCCGGCTTGTACGAACATAGATAGCTTAGATCAGGAGGAGCGTCTTCTGTTGCGTACATAGTCCACGAACATGTCCTTGCCAAGCCCATCGAGCGCGGTATAGAAAGCTCGGCCTCGATTTGCTTTCGTAAGATCCTCTACGAACTGTACCAGGTATGGGTCCTGGGCAATCATAAAGGTCGCAATAGTGATCCCATCTCGTCGGCATGCCACGGCTTCGTCGAGAGTCTTATTTACGATCATAGGGTCGAGCCCCCACGAGTTCTTGTAGATCGTGCCATTGTCCAACGTCAGCGCCGATGGCTTCCCATCAGTGATCATAAAAATCTGCTTGTTCACCGAGCGCGACCGTCTGAGTAACTGCCGAGCGAGTCGAAGACCATCTCTGGTATTGGTATGAAAGGGGCCAACAGTCAGATACGGAAGGTCTCGTACGGATATCCTACGTGCCTCATCTCCGAACACCACAACCTCTAGGGAGTCCTTTGGAAACTTCGTTTGGATCAATTCAGAGAGTGCGATCGCCACCTGTTTCGCCGGTGTGATGCGATCTTCCCCATAGAGGATCATCGAATGAGAGATGTCGATCATCACAACCGTAGCACATCGCGTTTGGAGTTCCGTTTCATAGACCCGGATGTCTTCTTCGCGCAGGTCAATTCCGTCGATGTCACCCGTTCGTTTGAACAGGTTGGACATCGTTTCCGTCACATCCATGTTGGCCGCTTGATCTCCGAACGTAAAGCTGCGAGTATCCGGAGTACGCTCGATTCCAGATCCCGAGAAAGGGGCGTCGTGGTTCCCAAGGTCCGCCTTTTTGAGAGAGCTGAAGATCTCATTGAGCGCATCGGTACGCATTTTCCGGTCAGCTTTTGGCGTGGGTCGCAGATTCCCATTTTCGTCTGTATCCAGAAATCCTTGTCTCTGAAGTAGTTGCACAAAGTCGTCCATGGACATCGACTGCAACAGATCGTACTTCTCGTCCAACCCCTTGAGAATATCTATAGCCTGTTGGGCGTCTCCACTCACATGGAGCAACACGTAGGAAAAGATGTTGAGCATTCGCTCCAACTCCTGTTCGGCAGTTGAAGACGTCTCGGTCCATCGGGAATAGGATATCATATCCCAATTTACTTCGATATGTGGGCAATTTCTCGCCCCCTACCTTTTGTCATTATTTAGGAACGCGCTATATTTGTGGCTCTCCCTATTGGGGCGTCGCCAAGTGGTAAGGCAGCGGTTTTTGGTTCCGCCATTCGTAGGTTCGATCCCTGCCGCCCCAGCAAGAAAGATCACAAGCCGGAAATACAGTGGACTCAGAGATAACCATCGTCGCCGGCAGGTCTAACTTTGACATCGCGCAGAAGATCGCACGGGCGACTCATCGCGAGCTGTCAGAAGTTACGATCCGCAATTTCAGTGATGGTGAGATCTGGGTCAAGTACGAAGAGAACGTACGCGGTGTTGATCTCTACATCGTTCAGTCGACTTTTGCTCCGGCAGAGAACCTGTTGGAGCTTTTGATGTTGATCGATGCAGCCAAGAGAGCATCAGCTCGGCGTATCACGGCAGTGATCCCGTACTTTGGATATGCGCGTCAGGATCGAAAGGATCAACCTCGGGTTGCGATCACGGCAAAACTGGTTGCCAACCTCCTTGTGGAGGCAGGTGCCAATCGTGTTGTGACGATGGACCTACACACGCCGCAGCTGCAGGGGTTTTTCGATATACCACTCGATCACCTTTATGCATCTACGGTTACCGTGCGGATGCTGAAGTCCTTAGGTCTTCAGAATCTGGCCGTCGCTGCGCCTGATGTTGGTGGTGTGAAAACAGCACGGGCATATGCGAAAATGTTGGGCGATGCCGATCTGGTGGTTGTTGACAAGCGCAGGCCCAAGCACAACGTTGCTGAAGTGATGAACATCATCGGCGAAGTGCAAGGGAAGAATGTCATCATCATAGATGATCTTATCGACACCGGCAGCACGTTCGTCCAATGTGCAGAAGCATTGAAAAAAGGTGGAGCAGAGACCATCATCGGGGTCTGCACCCATCCGGTATTCTCTGGAGAAGCAGTGGAACGGATCGCAAAAAGTGAGGCGCTCACACGCCTTTACGTAACCGATACCATCCCGCTTCGTGTGGAGAATCCTAAGATCGAAGTCATCAGTGTGGCTGGATTGTTCGCCGAGGCGATCATCCGTACGCACGAGAATCAATCCATCAGTTCCTTGTTTGACAAGGCAGAGAGCTGATCCACCTCGACAACATTCATCGACAGGTAGAACCATGAGCCAGATCGTCCTTCAAGCCGAGCCACGTGAGCCGGGCCAGACCGGAGCCAAGCAGCTTCGTCGTAATGACCGCGTTCCAGGCGTGTATTATGCAAAGGGTCAAGATCCTGTGCACTTCTCCGTTCAGAAGCTTGCCCTTCGTCCGGTGGTCTATACGGCTGAAGCCAAGACCGTCCGCCTCGAAGTGAATGGTAAGGGGCTCCTTTGCGTCCTCAAGGATGTGATGTTCGACCCAGTGACGGATAAGATCCTTCACGTAGACCTCCTCGGAGTTGCAGCTGGTGAGAAGATCGCTGTGGAGATTCCTCTTCACATTGTTGGTCTATCGATCGGCGTTCGCGATGGTGGTAGCTTGGAGCACGTGATGCATAAGGCCCACGTTCGCGTGGATCCAACCATCATGCCAGAACACATCGACATCGATGTGTCGAATCTGGTAAAGGGTGCAGCAATCCACATCAGCGACCTGAACATCCCGGGTGTGGAATTCACAGACCGCCAAGATGCTGTGATCGTTGCCTGCCATGCCCCTAAGGTAGCCACAGCAGAAGAGACAGCTGAAGCTGCTAAGAAGGCCTAAAGCTCGTTTACGCAAATCTAGAGACTTCAAAAGGCCTCCCGTTCGGGAGGCCTTTTTTCGTTTCAGAGGTCGGTGTGGATTACGCAACGATGATTTATTACGTACCCTGACAAAAGTCATAGTTGTAGAGTTGAAACTCCCCGAGATTCGTATACAAGAGTATGAAATCACAGTTCAAACACGCTGGGAGGCGAACAATGAAAACGGTAGCAATGGTTGTATCCTTATTCCTTGCAATAGGGGTCTTTGCAGAAGCAAAGGCTGACAAATACGGCGATAAAACAGTCTCGATGAAAATCGACGGGACATCAACTTTACACGACTGGACAACACCTGTTGGAAAAGTAAAGGCCAACGGCGATCTCACCCTTGCAAACGGCGAACTTCAGTCCGTTAATGCAATGTGGGTCCAGGCAGACGTTCTGTCCATCAAGTCTGAAAAAGGCGAGGACATGGACGAGAAGATCTACGAAGCCCTCAAATCTGAGGAACACCCGAAGATCACGTTCAACATGACGTCTATGAAGTCCATCAAGAAGGTAGGCGCAGAATACGTTGTTGAAACGGTCGGCGATATGACAATCGCTGGTGCAACAAAGAAGATTGATATGACCGTAAAGGGTACGGTTCAACCTAATGGTGATGTTGTCTTTACGGGTTCTGTAAAGATGATGATGACCCATTACGGTATGGATCGTCCAACGGCCATGCTTGGAATGATCAAATGTGGAGATGCCATCACGGTGTCCTTCACGCTGACGATGAAGAAGTCATAAACGTAATCAACCCAACAAACATTCACATCACTGGGGACGGAAATGAAAACGACGCGACTACTCGCAATCTCGCTCGTGCTGCTGTCATCTATATCGATGGCAACAGCACAATGGATGGCGCCCATCCAATATTGGCGTCCATATGACAAGACCGGCTTGGGCGTTTTTGAAACATCAAAAGATTCTGGTGCGGCCTTTACAGGAATTGGTGTTCGCATTGGTGGTGGCTTTACACAAGGCTATCAAATGCTTAGCCACGAGAACTATGTAACGGGATCTGATGGCAAGCTCAATGCAGCCCCTTCAAGTGGTTGGTTGCGCTCAGACTCAGCAAACGCGCTCTATAAGATCGGTGCCGGCTTCAACAACGCATCAGCAAACTTGAATATCGACGCTCAACTGGCACGCGGCGTACGTATGAACTTGGTGCTCTATCTCTCCTCCCGTCGCCACCAAGAAACATGGGTTAAGGGTGGATACATTCAGATCGATGATCTTGCATTCCTGAATAGTGGCTTCCTCAATGACGTGATGCAGTATCTCACGATCAAAGTCGGTCACATGGAAGTCAACTTTGGTGACGCCCACTTCCGTCGCTCTGACGGTGGGTCAACGATCTACAATCCTTTCATCGAGAATTACCTTATCGATCCGTTTACCACCGAGATCGGCGCCGACCTTACCTTCCAACATAGTGGCTTCCTTGCTGTTGTTGGTTTAACGAATGGTGAGATTAAGGGTAACATCGTTCCTCTAGCGGACACACTAGACAAATCACCAGCCATCTATGCTAAGCTTGGGTATGATGGTAAGGTGAACGAAGACTTCCATTACCGCATCACTGGTTCCATGTACACACAATCTCAGTCGCCGCGCAATACGCTGTTCTGGGGAGACCGTACAGGATCGAATTATTACATGGTGATGGAAAAGCAATACTCCACCTACAACACTGTTCAGTCTTCAACAACTTCACAAGCATGGTCCGGCCGTATCAACCCGAACTTTGGCAACAATGTCACAGCGTTCGAATTCAACGGCTTCCTCCAATTCGGCGGACTTGAACTCTTTGCCACGTATGACATGGCAACAGGTGCCAACAATCCAACGGAGCACAATTCAACATTGGGTGATCGTAGCATGTCGCAGATCGCTGCTGACCTCCTTTATCGCTTCGGTGACAGTCGCAACTTCTATCTCGGTGCACGCTATAATGGTGTGACTCTTGAAGAAGGCGCGCTGAACGCAGACAAGAGCGATTACCTCAAGACAAACGTTAGCCGCATCAGCTTTGCTGCTGGCTGGTATATCCTTGATCAACTCTTCCTCAAGGCAGAGTACATGATGCAAGACTACAAGGACTATGCTGTAACGGACTTCCGCAACGGTGGTAAGATCAGCGGTCTGACCATTCAAGCGGTTGTTGGCTTCTAATAATCGGCCCCAATGGCTGTGAACATAATGTCCGGACCTGCGATCAATCACGATCACAGGTCCGGCATTGTTTTGTTATCATGTTTCATTCGTAGCTTTCACCATGATCTCTTCCACAATCATAGCTGTCATCGGTCTGCTTGCCGTTTCACTCGGAGTTCCCCACGACTATCCCTTTGTGATAGAGAAGGGGAGTAAGCTTTACATCGAGGGTACGAGCAACGTCAATTCCTTTGAGTGTATGTGTACGGACGAGTTCGATCCTCTGACCGCAAAGATCACCCTGAGTGATGACGATAGGGCCGTGACATTCACTGGCACTACTTTGCGACTGAAGACAACATTGCTAGACTGTGATAACAGCAAGATGAATCGAGATCTCTGCGAAGCACTCAAGTCTGATGACTATCCATATATCCGAATTGATCTGCACGATGCAGTTGTCACAGAAGGCTCATTCGATGACCCCAACGGGGCAAAAATTTCGTGCAATGCATCCATTACCATCACGAACATCGCACGGAAGGTAACGCTAATTGTGAAGGGCAGGAAGCTAAGTCACGGCAGATTCCGATTCATCAGCACAAAGGAACTGCTCATGACAGACTTCGGCGTTGAACCACCAACGGCCCTACTCGGCCTGATCAAGGTTCGGAATGCGATACGGATCAACTTTGATCTGATTACAAAAGCGGGCTGACCCCTCTATTTGTACTAGGTACGCTCAACCCAGCGACCATCGGTCTTGATGATGTCCATTAATGCCTCAACTGCACCTGCCGCAGGGATATTGCGTTGCACGATGTCCTGACCCCGATAGAGCGTGATACGTTCTGGTCCTGATCCCACGTAGCCGTAATCTGCATCGGCCATCTCTCCCGGACCATTCACAATGCAGCCCATGATACCAATCTTTACACCCTTAAGATGATCTGTATGTGACCGTATGAGAGAGGTGGTTTCCTGCAGGTCGAACAATGTTCTTCCACAGGAAGGGCAACTGATATATTCCGTCTTGGTCATACGAGTTCGGGCTGCCTGTAAGACGTTGTAAGCGAGTCGTAGGGATAACGCCTCGTCAACTTCATCACCATTGCCAACGCTGAGCATCGTTCCGTCACCAAAACCATCCACGAGCAATCCACCGAGATCCGTAGCCGCTCGTAACACGAGTTCATCAACTGAGGGGGCAGATAGTTCGTGCTCGAGAATTACCGGTGTTGCTATTCCACTGAGAAGGAGTGTGTCACACGCCATTCGCATACTTGTGTAATACGAATGTGAGTCACTGCGCAACAGCAAAACAGCCGTGATGTCGGCACGCAGTTTATCAATGAGGTCGGGCGTTATATCTCGGATCTCACATCGAATCACGTTCATCACGGAATGGCACTCAGGGCTGCTTTGCAAATACCCTGAGACTTCAATGAGTGGCACGCAATAGAACCGGTCTTCATGCCTTAGCCACGTATCATAGTCGAGAATCTGGCGAGTGCCAGCCGGTGCCATAAACGATAGTGGACGTTCGCCCATATAGAGGAACTCTGCTGCTTGATCGCGCATCATCCACTTGTCCGATGCCGGATCGTAGATATGACCAACAGCTGCAAGGTCTTCCATACGGAGAACGGACGTATTGTTGAGACGCGCAACCACTCGTGGTACGTTGTCTGCACCTATACTGGCCACAGCATGCGTCTTCCGCCGATGGTAGGCGTAGGGATCCCTCATGCGTACCTCCGCGCGAGCGCGAGGGCAACTGGAATCTCTGCCTCAGGTTCTTCCGTAAGGGAGACACGGATAGTATCACCTAGACCGTCTTCGAGTAGCGTGCCAATTCCGAGTGCGCTCTTTACTCTGCCATCCTCACCATCCCCGGCTTCAGTTACGCCTAGGTGCAGCGGATACGGCTTAAGACCTTCATGCTTTAAGCGTGCCACCAGAAGTCTATACGCTTGGACCATTACGAGGGCATTGCTCGACTTCATCGACAGCACGATGTTATCGTACCCTTCGTCGTCAGCCACACGCAAAAATTCTAAGGCAGATTCAACCATTCCATGAGGGTTGTCACCGTATCTGCTCATGATCCTATCTGAAAGCGAACCGTGATTTGTCCCGATGCGCATAGCCGTTCCATATTCCTTGCAGATTCGGATAAGGGGCATAAACCGATCGCGAATACGGTCAATTTCTGACGCGTATTGTTCATCGGTGTATTCGATCACGTTGAACTGCTTTTTGTCAACGTAGTTACCCGGATTGATACGCACTTTTTCTACCACACGAGCAGCGATCTCTGCTGCATTTGGCGTGTAATGAATATCGGCAACGAGTGGTGTTGTGTATCCGCGAGCTCGGAGCCCCTTACGAATCTCTTCGAGATTTTTGGCTTCACGCATACTTGGTGCTGTGATGCGAACAAGCTCACAGCCTGCATCGATCATGCGAATTGACTGTGCAATGGTGGCATCGGTATCCATCGTATTCGTGGTAGTCATAGACTGCACACGGATAGGGAAGGACGAGCCGATACCGACGTCTCCAACAGTCAAGTCTATCGTCTGACGGCGTTGGTACGTAGTGAGCGAATCGCAGTATGACGGGAGAGCAACATCGGATGACTGCATGGTTAGAGCTGTCTGCTTACTTCAAAGAGAACACGTTTCTCCTTCTCCGTCAAGCTATGATATCCGGCCTGCGAGATCTTGTCTAGGATCTCATCAATCATTTCTTGCGTGATAGGAGCCCCATCTACAACAAATCGTGTAGGAGTAGTGGTTTTTGGCGGGGGAGGAGCAGTTGATGTTACTACCTCCCTGCGTTCATAACGCGATGGGAGATCTCGGAATTCGGCCTCGATGATATTGTCCTCATCGCGAAGCCGGGTTGGTCTTGGCCCACTCTTCCGATCAATGAAACGGAACAGAGGCTCTCCGAATTTCAGCAAGAGAAAACCACCAAGAGCGCCACCAAGGTGTGCGAAATGTGCAACTCCATCACTCGTATTCATCAGTCCAGATAGCAGGTCGATGCCTGCGTAGATCATCACAAAGATGCGAGCAGGTATAGGGAAGAAGATCGGGAACATCATTACCGGACGTGTTGGGAACGTTAGGCCAAAAGCCAACAACACACCCATGATCGAGCCCGATGCACCAACCGTTGGACCAAGCGTTTCCTTGAGTAGGGGGCTGATGGCGATATGCACCGCGCCCGCAGCAATACCGGAGAGGAGGTAATAGGTGGCGAACTTCTTTGTTCCCCAGAGATTCTCGAGTTCCATGCCGAACATCCACAGGGCAAGCATGTTGAAGAACAGATGTCCCAACGAACCATGCATGAACTGATATGTGAGCAATTGCCACGGCATGAAGCCTGTTTCTATTGGCCAAAGTGCGAACAACGTCATCACGGTTTCATCAACCGGACGTCCAGAGTAGGTGAGTCCAGCTATGAAGAAGGACTGCACGATATAGATCGCTACGTTGGCAGCGAGGAGGAACTTGATGAACGGCGGGAAAACGGAATATCCGCTACCCTGACCAAGGTTTGGTGACATGTGTTATCGATCCAGTGCAACAACGCCGGGCAGCGTCTTGCCTTCGAGAAATTCGAGTGAGGCACCGCCGCCGGTAGAAACGTGAGTGACGTGTGTTGCCTGACCGAATTGCGAGATGGCGGCAGCGGAATCTCCTCCCCCAACGATTGTAATGACTCCCTTGCCGGTTGCTCTGGCCATTGCATCGGAAATTGCCTTTGTTCCGGCAGCAAAGTTTGAGAATTCAAACACACCCATCGGACCGTTCCAGACCACCGTTCCGGCCTCCTCGATGATCTTAGCATATGTGTTGGAGGTCTCCGGACCAATATCTAGCCCCATCCATCCATCCTCGATATCTGTGGCAGCCACAATCTTGTGTTCAGCATCATTAGAGAAAGAACGCGCCACTACGGCATCAGTTGGAAGTACGAGCCTAATGTTGCGTTTTGCAGCATTCTTCAAAAGCTCATGAGCAAGGCCGATCCGGTCCTCCTCTACGAGAGATGAACCAACATTGTGGCCTTGCGCCTTGAGAAAGGTGTACATCATTCCACCACCAATGAGGATGGTATCGCACTTTTCCATCAGTGCCGAGATCACGTCGATCTTCCCGGAAATCTTCGACCCGCCCATCACACTAACAAGGGGGCGAGCCGGTTCGTCTAAGGCCTTTCCAAGGTAGGCCAGTTCCTTCTGCATGAGGAGTCCGGCAGACACACTCGGAAAGAGTGCCGCAACGCCAGATGTACTTGCATGCGCCCGGTGTGCTGTTCCAAAAGCATCATTGCAATACATATCGCCATTCACCGCTAGTGCTGCGCAAAAGTCTGGGTCGTTGGCTTCTTCTTGCGGATAAAACCGCAGATTCTCAAGTAGCACCACGTTGCCGGGCTTTGCAGCTGCAACAGTTGTTGCAGCCGCTTCACCAATGCAATCCTCTGCAAAAAGAACGGTTGTTCCATCGGGCTGGAGGAGCTGTGACAGACGCTCAGCAACCGGACCAAGCGAGTACTTCTTCTTGCGCTCGCCCTTCGGGCGGCCAAGGTGCGACATCACAACAGCGATGCCGCCACCTTTTACGATTGTTCGGATGGTGGCCAGAGATTCACGTATGCGGTTATCATCCGTGATCTCCCCAGCTTCGTCCTGCGGCACGTTGAAATCTACGCGCGTAAGTACTCGCTTTCCAGAAACGTCTACATCTGCTATGCTGGCGATCACGCACTCACCCGAAGCAGGAGATCAACGATGCGGTTAGAATAGCCCCATTCATTGTCATACCAACCAACGATCTTAACAGTGTTACCAAAGGACATCGTGCTGAGTGCATCAAAAATGCACGAGTGTGGGTTTCCTACGATATCGCTGGACACGATAGGATCTGTGCAATATTCGAGATAGTCCTTGAGCGGGCCTTCCGTGGCTGCGGCCTTGAATGCGGCGTTGATCTCATCCTTTGTTGCCGGCTTGGTGAGTACAGCCGTGAAGTCCGTAACCGATCCATCAGGGACGGGTACTCGGAAGGCAAGACCGTCGAGTTTCCCCTTCATTGATGGGATCACTTCACTCACGGCTTTCGCTGCGCCTGTTGTGGTAGGGATGATGTTCACAGCGGCGGCTCGTGCGCGTCGGAGATCTTTGTGGGGTAGATCAAGGATATTCTGATCATTGGTATAGGCATGGACCGTTGTCATGTAGCCATGTTCAATACCAAACGTGTCATTGAGGATCTTCACCATAGGTGCAAGACAGTTCGTTGTGCACGAAGCGTTGGAGAGAACGTTCATGTCCGACGTGAGTTCATCGTCATTCACACCAAGAACGATCGTACCATCAAGCTTGTCCTTGGCAGGTGCCGTAAGTATTACCTTACGTGCATGGGCAAGGTGTTTCGTGAGTGCCTCTTTTGACGTGAAGACGCCCGTTGACTCGATCACAACATCAAGCCCCTTCCATGGAAGATTTTCGATCTGCTTTTCAGCGGAGATGGCAATACGTGCACCATCAACAATGATGGCCGAGCCGTCCACCTCTACCGTACCCGTAAAACGACCGTGTGCTGAATCATACTTCAGTAGGTGTGCTAGTGTTGTTGCGTCTGTTAGGTCATTGATGCCAACGATCTCTACATCGAGTCCACGTTGTTTGATTGCGCGAAAGACAAGGCGTCCGATGCGCCCGAAACCGTTGATCGCGATCTTGATGGCCATTACTATATCCGTTCAAAGGAGTGTGAGAAGGTATCGTGGGCGCAAAAATACCATGAATGTACCGAACGGCTGTGATGCCTTATGCCTTCTTCACCTTTGAGGGGTTCTTCTCTACGAAATCCTTCCACGCCTGACGTTTGGAGGTAGCTCCTCCACGTTTGAGGGCAGGGGGCGGTCCACCATTCACAGCGTGACAAATGGCTACAGCAAGGGCATCCGTGGCATCAAAAAACTCATGCGTTTCTTCTATAGAAAGAATGGCCTTTACCATGTGCTGAACTTGGTCTTTTGGCGCAGCTCCACGCCCGGTAACGCTGCGTTTGACCTGCATAGGTGTGTATTCGATCGGGTCATGTCCGGCTTGTGCGCAGGCTAACATTGCCACGCCGCGGGCATGGGCTAGTTGGACGATAGAAAGGACATTTTTGGCATAGAAGACCTTTTCCATGGAGCAAACATCAGGCGAAGTACGTTCGATAACAGCGGTTAGCCGGTCATGGATCTCACGCAAGCGAGCGGGAAACGAGGAAGTTCTCCGTTTGACGGCAACAACTCCGTACTCCACGAGGACCATGTTCGACCCTTCAACGTCAATCACGCCATACCCACAGACCACGGAACCTGGATCGATGCCAAGGATGCGCATTATTCGTTGTCTCGTAATTCGGCGTTGTGAAACACATCCTGTACGTCGTCATTCTCATCGAGCGCATCGAGCATCTTCAAGAACTTAACCTCTACCGCGGCATCATCAATCTCGATTGTGGTGTTCGGTTCAAAGACGATATGCTGCTCTCGTACGATAAGGCCTGCAGCTACCAAACCATTGGCACATGTACCAAGCATGTCAACACTGCATGTAATCACAGCGCCATCGTCTATCATAAATACATCATCTGCCCCAACCTCTAGCGCTGTCTCGAGCAATGCTTCTTCTGTACACACTGTTTCGATGCGGATCTCACCCTTGCGGGTGAAGTTCCAGTTGACAGAATTTGTTTCGCCCAACACTCCGCCGTATTTGGCAAAACAGGCACGCAGCTGCTGCGTTGTTCTATTGCGGTGGTCAGTGGTGCAGTCTACGATGACCGCTACACCTCCCGGACCATACCCTTCGTAGGTTGCGTCTTCGTATGTGAGGCCTTCTAGTTCACCAGTACCACGCAGGATGGCTCGCCGAATGTTATCGGCCGGCATCGATATCGCCTTAGCGTTTTCGATCGCCATCCGGAGTCGAGAATTACCGTCTGGGTCGCCCCCTCCAATACGTGCGGCAACGATGATCTCCTTTGAAGACCTCGTAAAGAGTTTTCCTCGTTTAGCATCTACAACGGCTTTACGCCGCTTGATGTTTGCCCATTTGCTGTGTCCTGCCATACCGCAAATCTACGATAGCAGGAGGAAGGGACTTGTGATTCTTGGATCAGCGAATGAACGTTGTGGTCATTATCTGCGATGCATCCTTCACAACCAGCATATAGGCGCCTGGAGCAAGGTCAGCCGTGAGTAATGAGATCTGTGTTGATGCTGATGTGAACTGTGCTGAAGAAACCGTTGCACCGTTGAGATCGACGATGGTAGCCGACCATGATGTAGCGAACGGACGGTCAAGTGACACGTTCAACACATCGTTTACAGGATTTGGTCCAAAATGGAAACCGTTCGATGTAGCAAGCTCCTCGCCGTCAACGGAGAGGGGGCCATGCACAGCGAGATTCTCTAGCGCAATAATTCTACCCCGCTTTGCATCACTGCTTTCAAACAGTGCAACGTAGATGCGGCCGTCGGATGCAACTGTTACGTCGATGACCTTTTCCAACTCACCTTGAAGTGATAGGTCAACGAGCTGATCGGAGCTAAGCTCCATCACATCATCAACAGGATTTTCAGTGTTGATGTTTGAGATCGTACCGGCCGGATTGAGTTCTGCTACGACCATGCCTTCACCGCGCAGAGTTCCTAACAGAAGGGAGTTGGTCCACTCAGGAATTGCCGATGAAGGATAGTAGGCCATTCCGCTTGGCGCTTGATTCATGGTAGCGAGAGGGCAAGCGAGACCTTGCGTTGCAGTTGTGCAATAGCCTGCAACATTGAGCCAGCCATAGTTTCTGCCGGGTTCGATTCGATTGATCTCGTCAAACGAACGCGGACCACATTCGCTTGAGAACACTGCGCCAGGTATGGTAGCATGTGTAACGGGGAGCTGCACAAGCCCAAGTGGGTTGCGGTGTCCGGTTGAATAGATGTAGGATCTGGCTGAATGCGGATTATTCGCATCGAACATGGGATTTGAGGTAACAGCCTCACCTTCGAACGTCATGCGAATGATCTTCCCATTTACATTGTCGAGGCGGATGGGATCCTGTGTATCAAATGAGGCAACACTTACCAGCAGCGTGTTGTCAGCCAATGCCTCCATTGTTAGACCAAGGGAATGCGGAACGCCGTTGGTCACATAGATCACAACTGGATTCACAAGCCGATCACCACTGAACCGATACTTCTCAATGATGAGCCTGTCATCTGCAGTAGTGGTGGATACAAAAACGTAAGGCATTCCATTGGCAAAGGCAGGATGAAGTGCCAGTCCATAAACGCCACCACGTATAGTTGGGTCATTTGGGTCTGATGTGAGTTTTACCTCAAGTACCGTTGTAGCGGCTCCTGTGCCGGGATCTACACGAAGTACTCTTCCCGTTGCACGGTCAGTGAGCCATAACATTCCATTGGGCTCTTGCGTGAGGCTGGCAGGATAGCCAATATCTTCAGCTACCGTGCGGAATGTAACCACGGTGCCCTTGGACAACGTAATCGACCGCTGGGCAAATGCCGAGATTGAAAATCCGACCGCGATAACAACACAGAGTATGGCGCGAACCATGGTCACTCCCGTTCAGGGGTGGACGAATGCATGACGCCGAAAATACGAACAATAGCCTGTCAGTACAACTACGTATAAAGAGGTAGGTACATCGACGGAAGCTGTTGGACGGCCAAAGCATAGGCTGTTGAATATTTGAGCACAGAAGGGGCTCCAATGAGCACAAATTGATGCCGTGCTCGCGTCATAGCTACATTGAGTTTCCTATCGATAACTACACCATCTACTTCAGTCTCGGATACAATACTGTCCAGCTCCATCGGACTCCCAACACATGTGCCATAAAGGATCACATCCCGCTCACTTCCCTGAAAACGCTCAACTGTGTCAACTGATACAGATCCCCGCAGTTCATCTGGCAACATTGCCAGAATGGCATTGTTCTGCACCCTGAATGGCGTGATAATCCCGATAGATGCCGGCCAGCCGGATGCAAGAGCGCTCTTGTGGATAGAAGTGGCAAGCTGTACTAGGGCAGTTGCTTCGGCCTTGGCCTGATCTTCAGTAGACTCAATGGCTATACATCCGGTGCGGAAGGGTAACATCCCAGACCAAGGAAGGGGCTCTGTGGATCGCTGCCAATCTGCGAGAGTTGAGAGCTTGCCTTGGTAGAATGTTCGGGATACAAAGTCCATTACATCGTGGTGCATCCGTCCTTGCAGCGTAAGCATAGCCACTGATTCTGCATCACGCCGAGCTGCTGCACACCGTATAAGGCGTTCAAAAGCGGACATGCCAAGAGTAGTGAGCGAGATAGCCTCAAGTGCCGGACTTCGCACGAGAAGTGCATCGGGACGTTGTGTGACAACGGCCGGCAACTGACACTGGTCTCCTATGAGGATCGCCCTGCCAACTCGGCTTGTGATACCGATCATTGGGGGTTCCAGCACCTGGGACGCCTCGTCAATCACCGCCGTGGTGAACGCTCCAAACTCCCAGATCTCGGGGCTCGAGTACAGAGACTGAACGGTGGACACGATACATCGAGCTTCGGTGATGGCATCGGAAAGTTCAGTTGGAGTAAAATGCTGTCCAAGCACCGGAATCGATCGTTCACCCAAAGCCCCCTCACTACTTCCATGGCGGAGATGTGGTATTCCATGGTGGGTAAGAACGGCAGAAATCTCGTTGGTGGCGCGGTTGGTATAGGCAACGGCCAAAATGCGCTCATGTGGCCGATGAATGAGTTCGGCTACGATAGACCGCAGGACAGCAGAAGTCTTGCCGGTGCCCGGCGGTCCTTGTATGAGAAAGAGTTCGTTAGCTGCGAGAGCGCGCTCAACAATCAACTTTTGTTCTGGTGTTAGACCCTTGCCTTTGATCTCCTTAACCGCAAAATGGCGTGGTGAGCGCCTACCAAGGAGGACACTCCGGCGATCTGCGGGTGTATCAACAAATGACCTGATAGCGGTGTAGAACGCCCGGACGGAGGTATCCAATACATCTTGCTCCACTATCCAGCGTTTGCCAAGAAGATCCTCTACGTCTGCATGTTTGTTTCGTAACGATACTTCCACCTCGTTTTGACCGATAGACCTCAATACAGCCTTAAAAAGCGGACCATCACACGGTCTTGCCTCGCCGGAACGCTCGGGGTGGAGGATCACGGGATCGCCGATCCGAAGTGCACTATCTGTGATGGCTTCTGCTCGAGTAAGGACCACATGCATGCGATCCATATCAGACCTATCCTCATCCAGCTCGAGATCGGTGATGACAGTTGACACGCGTCGTTTTTCGTCAAGGTCTTGACGCCAGAGGTCGGCTGTTGACCGTGATGAGCCCACTCCAATTCGAACCATCTCATGATCTGCGGTAGTAAAGCCCAACCAGGCACGAACCACCAACACCTCTGTGCTATCCAAATGCGCTAGTGATGCAGATAGATCAGCCTTAGCGTGCTCATCATACGATGAACCTCCACGATGATGACCCATTTCCATTATCCGTCGCAAGGGGCTAACCTGTCGTTTGATGAGGGCCAGATCATTGGCAATGATCACATTTCGCGCGGCCAACAAGAGGGTAAGCCAAACATCGATATCATGCACAGGCCGGATCGGAAGGTTCTTTGCCTGCACATACCAGACCTCGGCAGTGATCACTCTGTCGGGCTCCGTGGCCCCTAAAAGTGCAGCATATCCGGCCACTTGTGCCGCATGATCTGGTCGGATCGAGGATCCCGACGCTGCGGTCCCTGCCTTCATTTCCACTACGCGGGTCGTTTTACCAGTGCGTAGGCAGATATCTGCCCGACCTTGCAACCCGAATGTGGGGGAGATGTAATGGGGCTCTAGGGCGATCGAGCCGCGAGAAAACTCTTGATAGTGGTCTCGCAGAGGCTTCATAGCGCCCCGTAGAACATCTTGTACCCGATCCAATGATCGTTCACGAGCAGCAGCGGCCATGGCAAGTGGCTTGGTACGCTCAGCTTGAGCCATGATGACTGTGTCATCTAGGTCTGGCTGACGTGCCAGAATGTCAAAAGCAGTGTTGACCAACGTTCCTGTAAGAGCCAAACTCATGGCACCCGGACGTTTCATGCGCTTCACAAGTACCTGGTCTTCGGCCACACCGAAGGCCGATACGAGTTGGGCTGCTTCAGTGATATCTACAACAACATCTGGGTCAAGGATTACCCATGGCGGGGAACTCCCGCCGGAACGCACTACAATGCCGACCTCTCGACCAATCAAATACTCACGTGTTGATAACCATGTGGACAGACCATGCGTGGGATTCGGGAGTCGGACCGTGTGGACAACTCCAGAACTATCTTCAATTGTAATGAGTTGCTCAGATTCTCGTACGTCCGCAATCCGTCCACGTACGGAGGAAAACACCTGTGGAAAGTCGATCGTATTCACTACTCCGGACGGAGGTCTTTAATACGAAGTTGGGGTGTTGTAGAGCCGTTGAAGAGGTTCTCTTCAAGCGTGTAGACAACTGAGAATGGTCTTCCATGGCTGCAGTCGTTAATCTTATGACCAAGATTAAAGCCAATGGCGTCAATTGCAAAATTCTTCTGTAATGCTCGTAGCTTTAAGTGGTTGTTACCAACAATCTTAACGCCATTAGCAGATACAACGTGCTCTGTGTGGAAGACCGGACGATGATTCTTGTATCCGTAGGGGGCGAATTGCGCTAAGAACTTGAAAAAACTTGGTGTTAGTTCGTTGAGCTGCAAGTCAGCATCGATCACGATCTCCGGCTTCAACATATCAGCTGTAAGAGCATCTGCGGCAATCTTATCGAACCGTTCTCGGAGTTCAGGGATTCGGTCAACATTCAGAGAAAGACCGGCCGCATGTTTATGTCCACCGAATTCGATCAGGAGATCTTCGCACTGTTTGAGTGCGCCATGGATGTCAAAGTCCTTCACAGACCGGGCCGAGCCCTTGGCCATTCCGTCGATCGTGGTAAGCATCACAGATGGCACGTGGTACTTTTCTACGAGACGTGAGGCAACGATTCCGATGACGCCAGCGTGCCAGTCATTAGAATGGAGGACCAGGGCGCGTCCGCTACCCGAGATCAACTGAGCTTCAGCCTGACGGGAGGCTTCTTCGAACGTATGTTCGTCGATCGTCCTTCGTTGGCGGTTATCGTGTTCAAGTTCCTGTGCAATCCGGAACGCCTTAAGTTCATCCGGCTGGATCATCATTTCAACCGCACGGCGTGGGTCACCGAGGCGACCTGCAGCATTGATCCGTGGAGCCAGCCCAAAGATCACGCTAGCATTTGTCAATTGACCTAGATGTAGACCTGCACAGTCCACAAGACCTTTGAAGCCTGGGCGTGGATACGAATTGATGAGTTCTAGGCCGAAGTGACTCAGAATTCTGTTTTCTTCGATCAAAGGGGCGATATCTGCTGCAGAGGCGATCGCAACAAAATCGAGGTATTCATAGGCAAGTTCGGGGTGTCCGTGACGTTCCGAGAGGGCTTGCAGGAGTTTGAAGGCAACGCCGCATGCGGCCAAACCCTTGAAAGGGTAATCACAACCCGGTTTGATCGGGTCGAGAATAGTTAGCGCATTAGGGATTTCTTCTGCTGCTTGGTGGTGATCGCAGATGATCACGTCGATTCCAAGCTCGTTGGCACGGTCCACCGCGCGCGACGCCGTAACGCCCACGTCAACCGTGACCACTACTGTGGCACCGGCTTCTCGTGCTCGTTCCACGGATAACGGCGTAAAGCCGAATCCTTCTTCTAGGCGACTGGGAATGTGATAATTGGCATTTGCCCCGATCTTCCGAAGGAAGTGCAGGACCATTGCCGCGCTTGCTGTGCCGTCCACGTCATAATCACCGTGGATCCAGATCATTTCATGTGCTTCTATCGCCTTGTCGATACGGTCAACAGCCAACTCCATACCATCCATAAGCCATGGAGAATGAAGTTTATCCAACGTTGGTTCAAAAAACCGTTGGACTGCGTCGATCGTATCAATCCCTCTTCCAACAAGCACTCTGGCAATTGGAGAGGGGACATTCAACTCTGAAATTATCTGTTTGACGGCATCTTCATCTTTACATTCCCGGTTGATCCACCGATAGTTCAACTTGATCCTGTTAATTTGAATTCAATCAGCTTAAAGATACAACTGCAAGCCCCCTACTGTCAACTTTCATTCACACCAAACGAACCAGTGACCCAACGAAAACCTTCACAACCCACGCCTGTTGACGATGATGGTATAAGCTATCAGGGACGCACACGAGAGCGGGTAAAACGTGCTGAGCGTACAAAAACGCGCATCAAGCAAGGGAAGGTCATAGATCATAAGGGCTTACGGGGGATCGTAGCAACGCCGATCGGTCCAAACTGGATTGTTGCCGTTGAACAAGAGTTCTGGATCTGTGGCGTTTCCGGTGTTGTTGATGTGTCGCACAGTTCCACGATGATCGTTGTAGGCGATGTTGTGTGGATCGAGCCGGACGCACATCGAACCGAGTTAGGGGATCTTTCGGCCAACATTGTAAAGGTAGAGCCCCGTACAACTGTGTTATCGAGGAAGGCAGCTGGTAAAACGCAGAAGGAGCAGGTCTTGGTTGCCAATGTTGAGCAGCTGGGTATTGTTATGTCGGCCACGCTCCCGGATTACAACAAGCGTCTCATCGATCGTTATCTGATAGCGGCAGACAAAGGTGATCTAGCCCCATTCATAGTGATCAATAAGATGGACTTGATCGACCCGCAGTATTACGCGGATTTTGAAGCCGACCTCTACGTTTATATCGAACAGTTGGCGTTACCGGTGATCTTCCTGAGTGCGAAATCGGGCATGGGTATGCAAGAACTCCAGGACATCCTTGCCGGACGTTCAACACTGCTTACAGGTCCTTCAGGTGTTGGAAAGTCGTCGATGATCAACCGCTTTACCGATGCTCGTCAACGTGTAGGAGCGATCTCCGAAAAATATGAGAAGGGGCGCCACACAACCACGGCATCCCTTGTTATTCCGCTCCCGAGCGGAGGTATCGTTGTGGACTCACCCGGCATTCGAGAGTTTGGGATCTTCGAACTCGAAGCAGGCGAACTTCCGTTTTACTTTGAAGAATTCACGAGCTACGCAGCGAATTGCAAATTTGCTCCATGCTCACACACACACGAGCCACACTGTGCCGTAAAAGCAGCTGTTGAGGCCGGCGAGATTGATGAAGAGCGATACGTTTCGTATTTGAATCTGAAAGAAACGTTGTAAACAACCTTCTTCCTATCTTTGCGACCCCCACAAAACGTGATACCATGGAGAGGTGCGAGAGTGGTTGAATCGGGCGGTCTCGAAAACCGCTAAGGCAGCAATGCCTTCGAGGGTTCGAATCCCTCCCTCTCCTCTGCGGTTCGGGCGAGTGCTGAAATTGGCAGACAGGCGGGTCTCAGAAGCCCGTGTTCGCAAGGACGTGTGGGTTCAAGTCCCACCTCGCCCACAAGATGAAGGACTAGTTACTGGTTACTAGTTACTAGTTACTAGTTACTGGTTACGAGGTACAGAGAGAGGGATCGATAGTTGTAACTAATCCCAGCAGTGTGCAAAAAGAACCTACTTCAGCTGAAGCTCACATTGCCACTATTGCGGGGTCATTTGAACGTGAGCTGCATAAGCTCAAGGTAGCAGATGGCAAGGCCGCAAATCTGCGAAAGCGAGCTACCGCATATCGTGGCAAGCTCTTTACCAAGGACACGGCAAAGGGGCTACTCGACCTCAGTGTTGAGCGACTTTCAGTATTACAAGACAAACTATACGCTCACAATCAGTACGGCATGCTCATCTGTCTTCAGGCGATGGACGCTGCCGGAAAAGATGGGGCTGTCAAACACATCCTTTCTGGACTCAATCCGCAGGGTGTCCGTGTTACGTCGTTCAAGCAACCGTCGAGTGAGGAACTCGATCACGACTTTCTGTGGAGGCATTACCGAGCGCTACCTGCAAGGGGAGAGATCGGGATCTTTAATCGCTCGCACTATGAAAACGTTCTGATATCCCGTGTTCATCCAGAGATCGTGCTTCGTGAAAATCTTCCGAGCATCAACTCGATCGCGGACGTCACAAAGGAGTTCTGGGCTGAACGACTCCACATGATACGCCAGTTTGAAAACATCGTGGTTGGAAGTGGAACCCTCGTCGTAAAGTTCTTTCTGCACGTTTCCAAGGAAGAACAGTGCAAGCGATTGCTAGATCGGATTGATGATCCAAGCAAGAACTGGAAATTCTCTGTTGGAGATGTTCAAGAGCGTGCATATTGGGATGACTATCTTGACGCATACGAGGAAGCAATTTCGGCAACCTCTACAGCTGATAGCCCGTGGTACGTTATTCCCGCTGACGACAAGTGGTATGCTCGTGTTGCCATGGCAACGATCATTCATTCGCATATGGACTCGTTGAACTTGTCATACCCAACACTCTCACCACAACAAACAAGCGCGCTGAGAAAGGCGCGAAAGGAGCTCCTCCGTTGAGAATCATCCATGTACTTTTTCTCGCCGTTTTCCTCGGCGCAGGTCTCCATGCAACGGCGGACGGAACACCGCGCAAGATCAAGAAGCCGGCTACCAAGGCAACTCTCAATGTACCAGAGCCCCCCGCGGAGTTGGTGATACAAGAGCCACAACCGAGTCAGGTACAGAAGTCTCCTTCACGTTCTGCATCGACAGCGCCAGTTTCCGTGTCGATACAGCCTGTTCAACTACCGTCGGATTCGCAAGACACCTATCGCGAGCAATGGAGATTTGTCGCACAGAGACGGATTGGAAGGTACCGAGTAATGCTCCCAGAAGGCATGCAGCGAGGTCGCCGATATCCGCTCGTGATTCTCTTTCATGGCAACGGGAATTCACCCTCAGTGATGCTCAATTGGGCTCGTGAACTCAGACTCGACAGTACGATGTTCATTTGCCCAGAAGCCCCGTACGTAAAGCTTTCAGAGACGATGTCATCCGGAGCACCTCGATACACCGCCATGGCTGATGCCATGGGAATCGGTGATTCCGTTTCACCTGAGGCCGTGACTCTATCTGCCGACTGGTATTACGATGTGATCCGGGATGCTCAGCGAACCTTGCCAGTAGATACCTTGCAGAAGCCATCGCTGATAGGTTTCTCACAAGGTGGATTTTATAGTCACGTTGTTATGACCCGTCACCCCGATGCCTTCTCCTCCGTTGTCTCCATTTGTGCAAGCATGTATCCTGAGGGTAAGGTCTTTGAGCGATATGCTGGACTTCGGTCATTTGATCTCGGCATCATGGTTGCTCATGGTCGACAAGACACGGTGGTGCCGTTCCAAACGGGCGAGAGCATCAAGAACGCTCTTGAAGCTGCCGGCATGCAGCCATTGTTTGTCCCATTCGATGGGGGGCATTGGCCATCGCCGGTAGCCACAGAACGCATCCGCCAGTGGCTTCTTTCCCGTAGAAAGTAGCCTCCTTCCCCATGTTTCGTAAATTTGAGCCTGTCTGGAACAACCGTATTCTACCACTCTAGCATTCTAACATGAGCCTTCCCGTCTCGAATTCCGCCACAATCGAACGTGTAGAGAAGCTTCGCCAGAGCAAGATCCTCCGCGAGGTGCAGGATAAGGACACCGTTGCGATGTTCGAGGACCCGCTTGAGAACGATATGATTCTCAACATGGGGCCTCAACATCCGGCAACGCACGGTGTGTTGCGTGTGCTCTTGCGTCTGGATGGCGAGACGGTGGTGAAATGTGTGCCAGAGCTGGGTTACCTGCACCGTGGTTTTGAAAAGATCGCTGAGAACTGCACGTACCACGAGTTCATCCCACACACGGACCGGCTGGATTATATCTCTCCGATGTCGAATAACGTTGCGATCTGCATGGCCATCGAAAAGGCCGCCGGTATCCACGTTCCTGATCGTGCCGTTTGGATCCGCATGCTGGTGAGTGAACTAGCCCGTATCTCATCCCACCTGCTGGCAATGGGTGCTACGTCCATGGACGTTGGTGCAATGACGGTCTTCTTGTGGACATTCACAGAGCGCGAAAAGCAATACGATCTCTTCGAACGCATGTGCGGTGCACGGTTTACAACAAGCTTTGCACGTATCGGCGGAGTTGCCAACGACTTTTCCGACGATGTTCTTCGTGATACGCGCGCCTGGCTCAATCAGCTACCTGAACGTATGTCAGAGGTTGAGCGCCTGGTAAACCGCAATCGCATCTTTGTTGACCGTATGGCGGGAACTGGCTACATCTCGGCCGAGAAGGCCATTGAACTCGGTCTTTCCGGCGCTACGCTTCGTGGTTCCGGTGTAAACCGAGACCTACGCCGCGACGAGCCGTATATGTTCTACGATCAAGTGGACTTTGACGTTATCACACGTAACGATGGCGATTGCTACTCCCGCTACATGGTGCGCGATCTTGAGATTTGGGAATCGATGAAGATCTGTCACCAATGTATCGACAAGCTCGAGTCTATGCCACGCACTCCCGTGCTGGCCGACGATCAGCCACAAACCGTGCTTTCTCGCAAGGCCAACATCTACACCAAGATGGAAGAGCTCATCAATGATTTCATGATCATCAACTTTGGCACCATGCCACCGGTTGGTGAAACATATACGGCCATCGAATCTCCCAAGGGCGAACTCGGCTTCTTCATCGTAAGTGATGGCACCGGCCACCCATGGAAACTCAAGATCCGCTCCCCGTCATCCTCAAACCTCCAAGCTCTGAAGTTCATGGCCGAAGGCGCTATGGTCTCCGACGTGGTGGCGATCATCGGAAGTATCGATCCGGTGATGGGCGAAGCAGACAAGTGAGCTCAGAATAGCAAATAGCGAATAGCGAATTCCAAAGTTCGCATTCTAACACTCTAGCATTCTAACACTCTAGCAGTCTAACACTCTAGCACACTAGCACACTAGCACACTAACGGTTGCCCAATCCCTCCATCATCACACCAGAGCGCAAGGCGCGCATTGAGCACGTTTTGCGGAGGCGGCAGCCGACGTTGACCGTGGTGTTTGAGAATGTGCACGATCTTCATAACGTAAGCGCAGTGCTTCGATCATGTGATGCGGTGGGAGTGTTAGAAGCGTTTGCGATTTATAATGGCGGACAAGTCTTTCCTGGACTTGGCCAGAAGTCATCCGGTGGGGCGTTCAAGTGGATACCAATTCATCTCTTTGAGACGGTACAAGAGTGTTATGCAGCAATCCGGTCAAAAGGGTTTCGGATCTATACCACGCATCTTGGGGCCGACTCGATTTCGCTCCATGACATCGATCTAACCCAGCCCATTGCCCTCGTTTTTGGCAATGAACATGATGGTGTTACCGAAGAAGCTCGTACAGCTGCTGACGGAAATTTTCTTGTCCCGCAGATGGGCATGGTGCAGTCGCTCAATATCTCCGTTGCTTGCGCAGTTTCGCTTTACGAGGCAATGAGACAGCGTATGGCTGCCGGAATGTATGACACGCCCCAGATAGCCCCATTAGAACTAGAGGCAATGATCACCGAATGGTCGAGTAAGTAGCTCCGAAGTGAGCCGTGGCTATTCGTAGTACACTGCACGCTTGAGAGCTGTTTGAGCAGGTGTTGGTGTTGGGGTGATCTCAATGAAATGCCGCTCCACCTTGTTGACCATTTCAGCTGTACCCTTGAGTTCCACCTCTTTGTCATCCCGAAGAACTACCATGGAAAGTGTGTCGCCAAGTTTAGAGACACGAAACTTCTCAAGTGCAGCACGCCCAGCCTCAGATTGGAAGGCTTCTTGTAGAGTCATTCCTTCGATTCGTACGATACGATCACCATCTACGATCTTCATTGGATTTGCAGGATCAGACACAGTGAGGAAGAGTCCTGGCTTTCCATCAACCATTCTGAAGTCGCCCTTGAATCCAAAACCAGGAGCCTTAGAGACCTTCTCCGCAGTATAGTCCCAGCCAATGAGAGCAAGGATGTCCTTGATGGGTGGACGGTCTGTGCCCTTGATGTACTTGTCACAATACTCTCTGACCTTGGCATTCGTAACGCGTTCGATGAGGGTGAAGAGCGAGTCGTCTTGGAAGGGGCGAGACGAACCATAGTCCTGCATGAGCCGATAGATTACGTCCAATAGACCCATGGAGCCCCCTGACGATTCTCTGATAACGATATCGAGCAGGAAGGCATTTACTGCGCCGTAAGTGTAGACGATAGGGTAGAGTTGCTGCCCCTTCTTTGAGAGTACGTCGCGCGAGAACTCTGTGAAGGAGAAGTCTTTTCCGAGTCGATCCATGTCCTTGAGCTTACCCTCTATATCCTTGCGGAATGCATTCTCCTTGATTGTGGAGTCATGCAAGGGGGCAAGTGTAGAGAAGTACTCTGTTGTGCCTTCATAGAGCCAGAGATGTTGCGACATCTTCGGGGCGCGGAAATCAAAGTAGTCGATTTCTTCGCTATGAAGGTTAAGGGGCACCAAGATGTGGAGGAATTCGTGGACGGCTACCTCGCCCAGTCCAATTGGACGCTTCTGAAAACCAAGAAAATAGAACGAACTGTATCCGTGTTCTAGCGCACCCATGCCGCCCGGGTTGGCAACCTTTGTTCGATCGCCTTTCCAGAGATAGAGCAAGAAGGCATAATGATTTACCGGCATTGAGGGAAGGAACTTGCCGATGGTCTTGGTGAGTCGGGCAAGTTCTTTGGCATAGGCAGGGGCTACTGTATCACGTCCGGCATGAGCGCAATGAACAAGAACTCGAACGCCTTCAACCATGAATGTTGCCGTGTCCGGAAGCGAATACATCACAGGACTATCTACAAGTTGATCGTAGGTATCGGCGAGATAGGTGTCTAGTGTATCGGAGATTCGTGCAATGTTGATTGCTGATCCGCCAAAAAGATGTTTCGGATGTTTGATGTTCACTTGGAATGGCACATGTTGTTTGCCATCAACAAAACACACGATGCCACCGTGATTGAGAACAAAGATGCTATCAGCTTCGAAGTCTGTCCCGGCCGGTGCAAACACATCTACGCCACTGGTAGTATCATCGAATGAATCTTCAAGTTCATATGAGATAAAGCGCAAGTTCCTGGCATTCTCCACAACAAACTGCGAGTCAACAGATCGGCGAACAGTGAGATCCTTGAGTGATGAATCTAATGCGCGGAAGTTGCGCACCAGTTTCCACCACTTGTGCTCTTCATACGTACCAGGCACAGTAACCGGGAAGATCACAAGCGCAGTATCGGCATCTACTCGTGGCGGCCACATGGAGATGCGGATGCGATCATCAAAGACGTTCGCGAGGTCTACGTCAACGCGATAACGAGGTTCTTGAGCCTGCGCGGTGATTCCGGCGATCAGGACGAGGGCAAGGAGGAGGGTACGCATAAGCAACAAAACTATGGACAAAGGCGGAGAACCTATGCGTTCCAGCCTTCAAGAAGTTGCGTTTGGGTGTACAATTGAAATCCAACCGATGTAGTTTGTGGTCATGGCCTCCCGAACCACCGATACAGAGCGGTTTGCCGAACTCCTATCCCTTGCAGAGAGCAATGAAGACACGGCCGTCCAGAATCTAACAGCTGCTGTGCGTCTGGCCCGTGACAGGATGAAGGGGGCTCAGCGAGATCGATCAACATGGCGTACACATTGGATACGTTCTGCCCTCCAACTTGCAGCCACCCTAGAACGTGGAGAGTCAGCCGTAGAGGCGCTGGAGATCCTTAGGCCTCTGCTCAACGAATTGGACCGATGTGAAGACGCTGTTCTTGTGATGCGAACACGGCAAGAGCTTGGTCGGTATCTCATGATCCAAGGTGATCTCGATGCAGCCATGGATTTGCTGCAGCAGGCGTTGCGCGATGCCGAAAAACTCGGTGATGTTGCAGTAGCATCAGCTGCTTCGGGGAACATTGGTATGGTGTTCTTCAACCATCGTGAATTTGATGATGCACTTTCCTGGTTTACGCGTACTGCAGAGCTCATGCGAATGCGTGGTGATCGAGCAAGGACTGCTCTGGCGCTTCGAAGTATAGGAATGACGCACAGCAAGAAGAACAACTACACCAAAGCTTTGAGTGCCTATCGTGCTGCACTAAACGAACTCAAGAAGAGCGATGATGTGCCAATTGATGCTCGAATTGAAATTCAGATTCAGGAATCCATTGGTGTTGATCATCTCAATCTGGCTGACGTTAGCAATGCATCTAAACACTACGATGCTGCCGTTGAGGCGTTTACGTTGTGTCTAACCTTGTCTGAACAACGTGGATTAGATGTCTCGCGTGCCGTTGCCTTACGAAACCTAGGTCAGGTCTATGCCGAATCTGGGTACACAGGATATAACCTCAGCAGTGCCATTCAGTGTTTTGAGGAGGCAAGGAAGATCATTGAATCCAGATCGATTCATACGCTGAATTACCAGATCAATCGCGAGCTTGCTCGTGCGTATGAGATGCTCGGAGATCCTGCTCAGGCCCTCGAAGCCTATAAGCGATATACTACTTCTGAGCGCGCGGTGATAGACCTAGATTCTGCCTCAAAACTGAGGGCGATTGAAGCGCGCCATACACATGAACGGTCTCTTGAGGAGCTACGGAGAGAACGAGATCGCACGCATGAGCTCGAAGCTGAAGCGCGTAGGCGAACGGCCGAACTCTCGAAACTGACCTTAGCCATTGGTGAAACGAATGCTCGACTGAGAGATTTGTCGGGCCGGTTGCGCTCACTCGCACGCGATGCCGACGCCGATGACAAGGAGGTTTTCTCGATGATCATCAAGGAAATCGACGCGTCCCTTGGTACGGACATCTTTTGGAATGGCATAGAGGAACAGCTGTCCAACCTCCACGGCGAGTCACTTCAGTACCTATCAAAACATTTCCCATCCCTCACTCCAACAGAACGAAAGGTATGCGCCCTGATTCGCATCGACCTTTCCTCAAAGGAGATAGCCCGTCTGCTTAATACTGAGCCTCGATCAATTGAGAAGTATCGACAACGTATCCGCAAGAAGCTCGGACTTTCAGCATCCGACTCACTTTCGACATTTATCTCCTCATTGTAACCCTGCATATTCTTCCGTCATTCCGTCATTCCGTCATTCCGTCACTCCGTCACTCTGTCATCCCGTCATTCCGTCATTTCGGCATTCCGTCATCCCGTCATTCCGTCATTTCCCCTGTCCGGCTTTTGTCCGGGTGCGCGGCGTTACGGGAAGTGTGAAGTTCGCCTTCGAAATCACAATCACTCGGAGGGGACGATGAATGTACTTGGTAGGATTATTCTTGTGGTACTACTAGCTGTATCAGCCTTAGGCAGTACCACACAGGCTGGCGAACTGGCACAACCGCAGAAGCGATGGTCAACGCAAGCACTTGTCTCGCAACAGATCATCTTGAGATTTCTGCTTACAAATAGAAACTCGGTCTATGCATTAGGTCCAGTGCAATGGACCATTACGGTGCGATATCTGCTCACGCAAGCCATCATGTTCCAAATGGCAGGGTCAACGTTTGTTGGAGCAGGCCAGAGTGTTGAGGCTATCCCTGAGCAAGCATGGACGCCAACAATGGAAGGGGCTCACACAATCACGATTGAGGCCAATAGTGATGCGAATATCACCGGACCACAGACACTAGTTGTGAACGAGACTGTTCTTGCCGCGGCTGAGTGTTCTACTCGCCCCATTCTCACACCGGGCACATTGTTGGTCACAAGCACCAGTGGCGGCATTACCTATACGGCTCCACCTGGTTGCTGCTATACGATCCTGCCCTTTATGAATTCGGAGACGTTCTGGGATATGACGCCCGACACAGAGCAGACAATTGCCGATGGACAGTCTGTAACGTTTACCATGACGGCAAAGGGCGCAGATGTGATGGCCACGGCCGTGGGATTTGCATGGCGGGAGTGTGAGACGGGATCTCCAAAGGGTCACGACTACATCGTTGTTTCCCCACGCACGCCCCCTTCCAACGGAGATACAGTTGCGGGAACAGATGGCCCTCACATCTGGACGTCAACATTTGGAGATCCTGTATCGCCCCGAACAGGTACGTTTATCCTGCGAGAGGAGCCTGATCTCCACATGTCGGTGGGTCCTATTCGTTTTCACCGAATGTATGACGGATCAGGTATATCAGCAGGCTTCATCTCCAACATGGGATGGAATTGGTCTCACACGTTTGATGCATCTCTCCACGTTTCGCCCAACGAGCTGTTCGTTCAGCTTCCCGGCTTTGATCGCGTGAGCTTTATGCGCTCGGGCAGCACCTATACTCAGCGGTCCATAAGTACCAATGTCTACTCGGTGCAGGAGGCGTCTGGTGGTTGGCTGGTTACAGATGTAACTCGTAGCATTCAGTATACATTCAATGCCCAAGGTGCTCTCACCAAGATCGATGATGGGACCATCCCAATGCATGTGCGATGGAATGGAACGTTCATTGCGAGTGTGACGGATTCACTGGGCCACTCCATTACCTTTACAACGGACGATCAGGGACGTATCATCACTGCAACCGATGGATCGGTAACGTGCACGTACACGTATTCGGCTGCCAATGAACTCACATCTGCCACTCGCACCGGTGGAAATGCAACATCGTATTCGTATGGTTCACAAGCTGGACAGATCACGTCGGTGGATCGTGGCGTCGGGATTGTTGAGGTCATCAATGTGTATGATGCAAACGGACGAATCACCTCACAAACCGATGCAGAAGGTCGTGCTTCGACATACACCTACACCGGAAACCTATCACGCTTTGTTGATGGAGAAGGTGTTGCAGAAGAACACACATGGAATCCGCAAGGTCAGGTGGTCTCAATCGGTGCTGGTTCAACACAAATGCGCTTTGCCTACGACGCATTAAACAGACCATCAACCATTGTTTCTGCAGGGGGCGATACTGTACGTTTCACATGGCATAGTAGTGGACGGATTGCAAGTATCAGGCATGGCAACGGTGGCACTGAACAGTGGGAGTATCGCTCGCGGAACTGGAATGGAGCAACGGTATGGGATTGCACTTCTCATGTGGATGAAATGGGCCGGCGGATAACATATGAACGTGACGGCCAAGGTTGGCTAACACGCGTTGAAGGATCCACACGCCCCTTTACCTATACACGCAATACGAAGACCGGATTGGTCACGGTTGCGCAGTCAATGTCTGCCACAACGTCATATACGTACGATGCACGTGGTCACATCACATCGATGCGTGATGCGCTTGGTGCCGTTACCATGTACACAACAAACGGACGTGGCGACATCGCGACGATCGTGTACCCCGACACATCACGTGTTTCATTTGATTACGATGCTCAGGGTAGGGTTGTCACCTATACGGACGAAATGGGAGCCTCTACTAGCTGGACCTATGACCGGTGGGGCAATGTAGCAAGTGCAACAACTCCTAGCGGAATAGTCACAACGTATGGAGTTGATCGCACCGGAAGAATGACGAGCATGAGTAGACCAGGGCGAGATGCCGTTACTCTGGACTATGACGATGCCGGGCGTCTCACCACAACACATGTAGGTACTAACATCTATACCTCGCGAGAGTATGACAGCGCCGGGTGGTTGTCTGCCATTGCTAATGCAGAGAGTAGAAAAGAACTCTTTACCAACAATGCCGATGGATATATGACGAGACATGAAGCTCGTGCCGGAGGAGCAACAGAGTTCCAGTATGATGGGCGGGGATTGATCAGTGATGTAACATCTCCGATAGGTGGTGCAGAAAGGTTTACCAATGACGCATCGGGTGACCTCATTGAATACCGAGATGCCGTTCAGCGATCGACTACTCATACATACGGAAGACCAGGACAGATCACGCGGTGGCAACATGGAACGGTAGGCACAGTGATGTCCTACGACACTCTTGGAAGGATCACTGTTGTTCGTGATGGTGATGGTGGGGTATGGACCTATGCCTATAACGCCCTAGATCTCCTCACTCTTCGGACTGATCCAACGGGAAAAACAACGTCCTACGATTATGATGTTAGGGGGCGTGTGCGCTCGATCACAGATGCAAGTGGTGTGGTAACAGAGCTTCGACGCAACAGGAGGGGAGACATCGTTGAACAACGCAAATCCAATTCCCCACGCCATATGTATACGTATGATACTGGCGGACGGCTCACTTCTTCGACACGTGTACATCGTACCTATGATGCCTCCGGAGCAATATCAGAGAGCAATGGCTCAGAGATCTCTTCGAACGCAGATGGAACCGTTGCGAGCGTAACCGTTGAACCCGGTAGGAACATTACCTATACCTACGATGCAATGCGCCGTGTGAAGACGCTATCGGATTGGACCGGAGCAACAATTACACTCGTGCGTGATGCCAATGGTTCGATCATCGAAACGCAGCGGTCAGCAGCCTTGACCACACGATATAGTCGTGATGGTACGGGCGCGGTAACGGCTATCGAAGAGGGTCCATCAATCTCTATGATGGTCACACGAGCAGCAGATGGTAAGATCACATCTATTCAATCGCAGGGACATCTCGTTGCAACACCCGTTGATGAAGACAAATCCATGACGTATACCACAGCGAACGAGCTCACGACGCCGGTACATCCGGCAATTGGTGAGTTCATATTCGATGGTTTCGATAGAGTTGTTGGAATCCGCAATGGAGCCGACTCCGTTGTTGTTGTCCTCAATGATGTTCTCGGTGGTCTTCCGCAATTGGTTACGGTGAATGGTCAAACGTGGGTCGTTCTTGCTACAGTTGAAGATGGCGTTTTCGGCATGGTGAATTCGGTCAACGGAGAACATCGTTTCTTCCACTATGATGCCAGCGGAAACGTTGTGATGGTAAGCGATGACAATGGGACGGTGGTAGCACGGTTTGCCTATGGGGCATATGGAGAGCCCCTTGCATCAGATGGAGAGACCATGGTGCCGTTCCAATATGGTGGTCAGAGAGGTACATGGACGCCCGGTTCTTCACAATTCGTGATGGGCTCGCGCATCTACGATGCAACCACCGGACGATTCACATCCGAAGATCCCGTGGAACTGTTGGACCCTCGTGCCTTCAATGCGTATGCCTTTGCATGGGGCGATCCAATCAATTCCCATGATGCTTCCGGGGCAACACCAGAACCCAATGTCCCAACAACCGATTGGCTCGAAGACTCACGCCGGAACAGTGATCGTGCATTGGCGAAAGCAGCAGCGATCAATGACATCATTCTTGCTGAGGCGCAGCAGCGCGAGTTAGATCGCCAAGCCGAGCGCCGAGCACGCGAAGTGCGGTCGCAGCCACGTCCACGCCCAACACCAAAACCTAGGCCGACTGGTACGAACAACCCACCACCAGCACCGGCACCTGTGCCAACGCCGCCACCAGCGCCTACGCCAGCCCCAGTCCCGGGCGGAAAACGGGCACCGGCCGGAGGCTCAGGTCGTGGTAGTTATCTGCCGGATTGGGCGCGAGACATCCTTGAATATTTCATCGTCTTTTAAGGGTCAACAATGAAAACCATCATCATTCTCATCGCAGCAATCGTCGCATCCACATGTGCATGGTCACAGACCTACACATACGATGCAGTTGGTCGCATTGCCACGGTACGATATGCCGGCGGAAAACAAACAACCTATACCTATGACGGTAGAGGCAACATCACAAAGCGCACTACGGCTACGGTGAACAGTGTAAACGGGGGCAATGATGTTTCATCGGCGTTCACGCTTGCACCCAATCCTACAACATCAACGGTTATGGTTCAGCTCGGCAACGTCGTCAGCGGTATCAATTCTCGACTCATCGTCACAGATGTTGCCGGGCGCACGGTTGCCGAGCAGGCCATGACGCAAGGACAAATAATGAGTACGTTGAATGTGCAACACCTTACAACAGGAATGTATGTTGTGGCCTTCATTGATGGCTTCGTTGAAAAGAGAAGCCCCTTGCTCATTATGCGATAGGGGGCTTGTTGGACGGCAGCTCAACCATGGACATCAACCGTGGTGATGCGCCCCATGCTGTGATCATCGCACGAACGCGATCGGCCCATTGGAGTCGGTCGCGTTCGTTCGTATCGGTGAACTCTGCACGTAGGAGAATGTTCTTCTGTGTGTGTTCCAGCGATATGAATTCCTCGAGGTGGGCTTCATAGCCTAGTGACCGAAGAATGTCTCGTCTCATGGAATCTGTGAGGAGGTCGCCTAATCGTTCCCTCGTAATTCCATCATCGAGGAGGGGGCGGGCATAATCAGGAACCGATTCCTTACGTAATTGTTTCTGCACTTCGTGGTGACAGCACGGAGCAACAAGCATCTTCTTCGCCTTCATCTCAAGACCGAGAGCTAATGCTTCATCTGTTGCTGTATCACATGCATGAAGTGCAATGAGCAGATCACATTCTTGTGTTGGTACTACGTCACCAATGCGTTCACATGTAAACGTGGCATTTGTGAGTGCAAGCCTTTGTGCCACCGAGGTACAATGATCGACCACATGTTGATTGGCATCTATCCCATGGAGATGAGCATCAACACCCTCACGCTGCAGTACATACATGAGTGAGAGAGAGAGGTAGGCTTTACCGCAGCCTGCATCAACGATACGATACGGTCCATTATTGGTCGAGGCCAAACGAGCCCCTGCAAGAAGGTGATTCACCTGACGAAATTTATCGGCCATAGAGGCCTTGATCTTCCCATCCGCTGTTGCAATGTCGAGCGCTATAAGAAAGGCTGCGTCATTCTCTGGAGTAAGACTTCTCTGCTTTGTTCTGTCGGCAGCAACTCCATCCCAGCGAGTGCGCGAAGGCGGCAGACGTTTTGTTGAGGTTCTCACTTCGCCCCCTTTAAACGTCCTGAGGATCTGAAGATCAGCCTCCGGGGTTTGCACGAGGACTTGACGAAATGTTCTCTCCAGCCAAGGCGTGAGCGCCGGTGATGGGTCGCCCACAATCTTTACCGTTGGATCTGTGAAGGCCTGTTTCTCCGTGAACCGCTCGGTCCGGATACTCCATCCCTCTGCCGAATTGACGCCCGAGACCACTACCTTCTGGACATCAGATCCCTTAGGGGGCTTGGAGAACGTGGCCACAAAGGCCGAAGCAGAGGAGAGGAAGGGAGAGATCATGGGACAAAAGTACCCCATGAAATGACTTTACTCGCTACGCTCGTAATGACGAAATGACCTTACTGGCTACGCTCGTAATGACGGTATGACGAAACGACAGATCGTCATTTCGTCACTAGGTCACTACGTCATTACATTCAAGGTTGGGGGGGTGAGCTTAGGTAATCGAGAGGGGGGCTGGAAAGCAGTTGATAACCTGCCCCCTACAAAGACCTTTCTCTGCCGTACTTTTGTGGTTTCGTTTCTCCGTATCACACCGGCATCATGACATCACGACAGATCAGACAGGCGTACCTCGACTTCTTTGCGGCACGTGGACATCGCATCGTTCCATCGGCACCGGTGGTTCCACATGGCGATCCTACGCTGCTCTTTACAAACGCCGGGATGAATCAGTTCAAGGATGTGTTCCTTGGAACGGGCAAGCGAGAATACACACGAGCCGTTGATACGCAGAAGTGTATCCGTGTTTCGGGCAAACACAATGACCTCGAAGAAGTGGGATACGATACGTATCACCACACGTTTTTTGAGATGCTCGGTAACTGGAGCTTCGGAGATTATTTCAAAGAAGAAGCTATTGGCTGGTCGTGGGAGTTTCTGACGAGTGAACTGAAATTGCCCAAGGACCGACTCCACGCCACGGTCTATCGCACGGACGATGAGTCCTACGAGATCTGGAAGAAGTATCTGCCTGAATCGCACATTCATCGCTTCGATGAAAAGGACAACTTTTGGGAAATGGGTGATACGGGGCCGTGTGGTCCGTGTACGGAGATCCATTTCGATCGCACGCCTGACCTGAGTGGTGGACCTCTCGTGAACGCCGGTGTGCCGGAAGTGATCGAGATATGGAACAACGTCTTCATCCAATACAACCGCACAAACGACGGGACGTTAGAAGACCTGCCGTCACGTCACGTAGATACAGGTATGGGTTTTGAACGTCTCTGCGCCGTGATGCAGAAAAAGGACTCCAACTACGATACGGATGTCTTCCAACCGATCATAGCCTTCACCGAGGACCTCTGCGGGCGTACATACCGTACAGAGCTTGACAATCCCGACGGCGTTGCAATGCGTGTGATCGCCGATCACATCCGCACTCTGTCATTTGCCATTGCAGACGGTGCTCATCCCGGTAATGAGGGAAGGGGCTATGTGTTGCGTCGCATCCTTCGCAGAGCAGCCCGCTACGCCCGCAACCTTGGCCTTACCGAACCCGTGCTCTGGAAACACGTAGCCATCCTCTGCGAAACAATGGGTGACAAGTTCCCGGAACTCATCGCACGCCGCAGCGTTATCGAACGAATCATCAAGGCCGAAGAAGAATCCTTCCTTGCAACTCTCGATAGGGGGCTCCTGCGTTTCGATGCTGTTGATGCTTCCTCCGGAGTTGTTGGAGGTGCTGATGCATTTGAACTCTACGATACTTTTGGTTTCCCGTTGGACCTTACGCAGCTCATTGCTCGTGAGCGTGGACTTACTGTTGATGAAGCCGGGTATCAAATACATCTCGATGCCCAGCGCGCTCGTTCTCGTGCTGCGCGTAAGAGCCATTCACAAGAAGCGTCAAAACTTTCTATCGATGCGATGTCACGTTTTGTGGGGTATAACAGCACTGAGACTACATCGCCTGTTGTTCACGCAGAAGGAAATCTCATTGTGCTTGCAGAAACTCCATTCTATGTAGAAATGGGCGGTCAGGTAGCAGATACCGGACAGCTCATAGTAGGGGGCATCCCGTTCAGAGTTGAAGACGTACGGAAACATGGCGATGCCATAGTGCATATCTGTGAGACGGATGTTGATGCGGCAATCGGTGATGTTGCACTGGCACAAGTGGACGCACCGCGTCGCAAAGACATCGAAAGAGAACATTCCGTAACGCACCTACTCCACGAGGCATTACGCAGGGTTCTCGGATCTCATGTTCAACAGGCCGGGTCGTTGGTTGCACCCGAACACCTTCGGTTCGACTTCGCTCACTTTGAGCGTATGCGCCCAGATGAGATCCAAGCCGTGGAAGACATGGTCAACGAAAAGATCTTTGAGTCTATAGCCGTTCACACAGAGGATATGCCTATTGAAAAGGCACGCACCGTTCCAGGCGTGAAGATGTTCTTTGGTGATAAGTATGGCGACAACGTCCGCGTAGTCTTCATCGACGAGAAGTTTTCTGTGGAGTTCTGCGGTGGTACACACGTGCAGAACACGAGCGAGATCGGACTCTTCAAGATCCTTGGAGAGAGCAGTGTGGCCAGCGGCGTACGTCGTCTTGAAGCGATTGCCGGACGCAGCATTCCAACGTGGCTCAAGGAGCTCGATGCCAAGCGTGACATCATGTCCGATGACATGGCGCGTCAAACAGAACGTATCAAACAGCTCGAAAAAGAACTCGCATCCCTCAAGACCGACGAACTCAAGACCCTCATCCCATCGATCGTTGCTTCCGCTGTTGTCGTTGGTGACATTCGCGTTGCATCTGCACGAGTAACCGTCTCCGACACCGAACAACTCAAGGACCTCGGAGATGAACTTCGTTCATCGCTCAAGAGTGGCATCGGCCTCCTCGGCTGTGTGCTCGATGACAAGGTTCAGCTCGTCTGTGTTGTGACCGATGACCTCACCAAAACCCACAGCGCCGGCAAGCTCGTTGGCATCGTTGCCAAAGAACTCGGTGGTGGTGGTGGCGGCAAACCCCACATGGCAACGGCAGGGGGCAGGGACATCGCCAAACTCGACGAAGTCCTCGCAAGTTTCCCTTCTCACGTCGGGCTTTAGCCCGACGCTAGTAACATCGGGCTAGAGCCCGACGCTAGTAATTCCGTAACTCCGTAACACAGGGCTGAAGCCCGATGTACGTAACTCCGTAACTCTGTATCTCTGTAACTAAGGAACGAAAGAACGAATATGGCAAACTCATTCGAAGCCGTTGGCACGATGCACGTCGTGATGGACACGCAGCAGGTGAAAGACACCTTCAAGAAGCGTGAATTTGTAATCGAGATGCAGGATGGCAACTATCCGCAGCATATCAAGTTTCAGGTGACGCAGGACCGTTGTGCCTTGCTCGACAACTTCAAGGTTGGTCAGCAGGTGAAGGTTCTCTTCAACTTGCGGGGTCGCCCCTTCCAAAACCGTGAAGGCCAAACCGTCTACTTCACAAACCTCGAAGCATGGCGCATTGAGCCGGCAACTGGTACAGCCACACCTACAGGTGCAGATTACAGTCAGATCACTCCGGCAAGCGCAGGCGCGAAGGATGATTTTGATGATGTGCCGTTTTAAGGCTTTTTAAGCGCCTTCTGCAAGCGGCTTTTCAAGCGCCTTCTGCAAGCGCCTTTTTCAAGGGGCTTTGTAAGCGGCTTTGTAAGCGCTTTCTACAAGCGCCTTTCTAAGCGCGTTGGTATGTGGGTCAGTACAGAGATACGGAGCGGCGCGGTCATTTCTCAGTGGAACACATTTGACTACATTGTATTACATTGTATTCAGTTGTAGTCGTTTTTCCAAGGAATCTTCATGCCTACTACAAGTGTTCGTCTTGATTCTGATCTTGATGCAAAATTGGCTCTTCTTGCGAGCGAGTTGGATCGAAGCAAGAGCTGGATCATTATTCAAGCACTTCGCGAGTTTCTGGGCCATGCTGCGACCGAAAGGCATCGATGGGAGCAAACGCGCGAAGCATTGGAATCCGTTTCTAATGGTCGAGTGGTGCCTGCTGAAGATGTACATGCATGGCTTAGAAGTGGCGCTAGTGATTCAGGGACGCTCTTGCCTAGAGATTCCAGGTGAAATGCGTCTACACCCACGAGGCAGTCGTTGATTTAGAGCGTATCCGGATTTTTCTCATTGAGCACTATTCCGAGAGTTACAGCAGTATCATCGAAGAATTGATCGAGCGTGTTGCGAATCTCGAGGAATTTCCACGACTAGGGTCCCGACTTGTGTCATCACCTATAGCGTTAGAGTTACGAGAGATCGTCATTGGCTCATACGTTGTTCGATATCTCATACTCGATCAAACCATTAACATACTTCGAGTATGGTATGGCAGGGAAGACCGATAACATTTGATCGATCAGCGTAGAACACAATTGAGTTCGGTTTGGTATTGTGCCGGGTCTTGCGTGTCGGCCGGACCAACCACATATCGTTCCCAGAACGTTGAGCTGACAGGGAAGCCCCCTTCATCAACGGCCGTCTTGAATTCTCTCCATCCCTGGCCTAGGCTTTCGTAGGGTCCTTGATAAACTGAGCGCACGACGCTACAGGCTGGCAGGAGACTTACCTTGACGCGTCCGGTTTCCTGAAACGCACCGGAAACTGGTACGCCGATCTCGAAGTCGAAGGTATCCGTTGGTATACGATGATGATACGAGAAGAGCGGTCCGGTAGGCTCTACTCCCTGAGTTGCAAGCATCCCATAGAGCTCTTCGATAGCGGGATCCATATGCTCCGACATCTCGCGCATGGGTACAATAAGATGGACGGAAGCCGTCACCTGTTCTTCCATATCGACGATCTCTGGATTGGTGATCATGGGGTTGTTATTATCGTGGAATGGAAACCAAAGCTACCACCATCGACCAATACCTGGCAAGCGTCGACCCGGACAAACGCGCGGTTCTAGAAGACCTGCGTGCAACCATACGTTCTCTTGTGCCGAATGCCGTTGAGTGTATCAACTATGGCGTGCCGACCTTTAAACTGAACGGGAAGAACCTCATACATTTCGCTGCAGCAAAGAACCATTGTTCGCTTTTTCCCGGGGCAGGACCGGTAGAGGCATTTGCTTCGGAACTTGAAGCATATTCAACAAGTAAGGGAACCATTCGATTTGCAGTGGAAAGCCCCTTGCCAAAGTCCTTGGTGAAGAACATCGTGAAGTATTGTGTTGAGCGTCAAACGAAGTAGAATCATGTCTATGAGTTCGATGTTCATCGTGCTCATATTACTCCTGAGTTCGGACGTACGCGCTCAAGATAGTACTGCTACGTTGTCCCTCATCCATCGATTGGAAGGGCGATGGCGAACAGACGTTGCCGGAAGAAGACCATCGATACTCACGACACAGATCGAGGCATGGCGAACAATGCCGGACGGATCTATGTTGGGGTGGAGCGGTACTGCCGTAGGTATTGGTATTCGAAAGGATGAAGATCTTACAATCTCATATAGAGACGGGCAGTTGACGTATTCGGCAGCAGTGTTGCGTCAAAATAATGGTCGGCCAATAGCCTTTACCTGCACCATGGCAACACAGCGAGCTATGTGTTTTGAGAATGCTGCACATGAATTCCCGCAGAAGATCGAATATGTGTTCATTACACCCGACTCAATAGTCGTAACGGTGTCGGGGAAGGAACGCACATTTAGTGTGAAGTACCGGCGGATACCGTTACATGCCTACGCCTATACCAATGTGAAGAACGACGAGAAGGGGCATTTCGCTACGGAACTGCCAGCTCCTACTGATCCGCGTCCACCAATAGAGCGTTTACTTGGGAGGTGGAAGTTTGATACTACGGAGTTGCACTTGCGCCTTGTAAAGAAGCACAAGAACCGGTTTGAAGGGTCGCTGACGATTCCCGCAGGAGACCTCAAGTCCTATGTGAACAACTCACTCATTATCGAGAAGTTGGGATCGGTGTGGACACTCACGTTGCAACGTCGCGGATGGAACCATGATCTACCGGCGGTGTATACTCTAGAGCACAGTTCGGCCAACACACTCATATTCCAATGCCACTACGGTGAGTCGCCAAACAGCCTTCATGTCGAATTCGTAAATGACAATACGATCTGGTTGTCCTGTGCAGATATCATAGGTGTAGGGGGCGAGCACGGCGGTCACGGATTACAGTATGACCGAGAAGCACCACGTTGAATACGATTACAACCATTATTTGTCACCGGAGCATATATGTCTGACATTGTATCACTATCTGCCATCACCTTTGTAGTTCTCTCCGCCTTCACCATCGGCTTTCAGATCGCACTTGGCCTAGGAGCCCCGTGGGGCAAATTCACCTTAGGTGGCAAGTACCCAGATGTTCTCCCGGTAAAGGCACGATTGATCCCTGTACTCTCAACGGTGATCCTTGCACTCTTTGCTGCGATCGTCCTCACCCGTGCCGGCTTCATGCGGCCGGACCTCCTTGAACCGTCTCGTATCGCCATCTGGCTGCCCGTTACCTACATGGCCCTTGGACTTGGTTTAAACTCCATCTCCAAGAGCAAACCCGAGAGACGATTGTGGGTTCCGGTGCTGCTCGTGATGTTAGCGTGTACTCTTGTTGTCGCACTTGTGACGGCATGACGCGGTCAAGTCCGAAGCTTCATCTTTGACGCACGGATATACATGTTCCCTGGCGTCAACGCCAAGTCAGCAAAGTCTTGCGGATACCAAGACTAGCCTCGTTGATTCGTTGGAGCATTATAGACATGGTGCGAAAGTGCGCAGATGGTGGTCATCAGGCCTTTTCGCAAACGTCGGTTAGTTGGAGACCATCGATGTGAGCGAAACCGGTGAGCAGATCGTATGTTGTCTGCCGAGGTTTAGATCGGAAGCTAGTTCAACCTTCTCGGCGTATCCTCGAGAGGGTCTGTACCTCTCTTCCTCTTAAAAAAGTTATTCCATACTGAAAACACCCCTGTATGTCACCAATACCATTTACGATCAAAGGTCTGAGTTTTGTTTCGCTCTATATGCGGGACATCGAAGCAGCCGTAGCATTCTATACCACAGTGTTTGGTCCGCACCAATACACGGAAGAGAACGAGGTTCTCTATGGCTGGAAGATGGGCTCAACATGGCTAACCATGTTCCCGAGCAGTGCCGGAACAGCGACAGATCGAAATCCTTGTAATACCGAGTTTGCCATTGAGGTCTCTGTTCCTTCAGAAGTAGATGCCTTGTATGATGCCCTCATAGCTGCAGGAGCAACCGCGGGAATGACTCCGCGTGACACAACGATGTATGATCGCATGCGTTTTTCTTGTGTTGACGATCCCTTTGGTGTGAGGATCGACGTGTATTGTCCGCTAGGGACTGAACCATGACCCAACCCAATGAAGTAGACCAATATCTAAGAACCTTCGAGCACCCATGAAGAGGTTGACAAGAGCGAGCCTGAGTTCGCAAACTTCATACGTCAGTGGAGTAAACTTGTCTGATCTATAGGTGCCGCTGGTAGCTGCGATGCTTGTGAGATTGTTGAATTTTACTCTTTCGTCGAAACGAAGAATAGAAGAAATGACTTAGTGGCGTCATCCCGAGCGGAGTCGAGGGACTAGGCGAAGAGGCGAAAGGGCGAAGAGGCACAGCGTCATCCCGAGCGGAGTCGAGGGATGAGGCAACGTGACAAACGTCATAGACATTCTTCAGGGGGAGAGATAGATTCGTGCTACTACGTTGCGCAATAGTGACCAGCCATTGAGAGACCTTATGCTTAGGATCATACTCATCATCGTTTGTGTTGCTGCTCTCATCATCGGCATCGTCTACATATGTGGATACTGGCGATGGGCAACGCGTACAGAATCGTTGCGATCGCAGCTCTATGGTGCAATGCAGAGCCCCATTCCCGCTACGTATGATCCGCACGAGCTTGATGGTCTTCCGTCGTGTGTGCAACGATATCTGCGATTGGTTCTCGTGCCTGGACAGCCGATCATTCGCGAGGTCTACCTCGAGCATGAAGGAGAGATGGACATGTCGCAAGACAAGTGGGTACCATTCACCTCAAAGCAATACATCTCCACACGCGAGCCCGGTTTTCTCTGGGACGCGCGGATCGCCATGTTCCCCGGCATCAAGGCACACGTCCATGATGCATTTGTTGACGGTAGGGGGCTCCTTCACGCCTCAGTGATCGGACTCATCACCATGATGGAACAATCGGGCAGTGCCTTCGACTACGGAGAGTATCTACGGTGGTGTGCCGAGACCGCGTGGTATCCCACCGCCATGTTGCCGAGTCAGGGGGCGTTATGGCAGCCCCTTACCGACACCTCCGCCCGTGTGACCTTCACAACAGGGGAGCTCACTGCAACTCTCACCTCAACGTTCGGCCCAGACGGACTCATGAGCAGCATCAGAGCAGAAGACCGCGGCCGGGAAGTCAACGGCACCGTTGTCCCCACACCATGGGAAGGAAGATGGAAGAACTACATCCGAATGAACGGCATGCTCGTGCCAGGAGAAGGTGAAGTAGCGTGGATCCTGGAGGAAGGAAGGAAGGTGTATTGGAGGGGGCGAATAGCGAATAGCGAATAGCGAATAGCGAATAGCGAATAGCGAATAGCGAATAGCGAACAGAGAATAGAGAACAGACCCTTGTCGATCATATCCGCGTCTGCAACGTTCGTAGATTCTGATACATCATGATATCGGGTTCACACCCGAGAAGTACACAGATCACGGCCACGAAGACCAACGTGTGGTGTTTTTGCATGTAGAAAAGATACGAGTTACTCCACCACCAAGAACTCCTGCAAACCTGCCGGCACGTGATGTTCACCGCCATCAAGCTCGAATCGACGGAGTAGTCGGCCGCGTAGGTCGTAGAGCGCGCATGATCTTCGTTGACCATCGTTCGGGAGTCGGACGATGAAGCCGGTGGTGGTGCGTGTGATGGATCGATGTTCGGTCGTGCCGTTCTCAAACACGCTTGTTGTGGTTGCCCCCTCATATGCTCCGATGCTAGGGGGCGATGCATAACGTTTGTTGCGTTTGTCGCGCGATGGTAGAGTGGTGCTGAGCCCCTTACCAACCGCTGGACTTATGGAGCTGATCGTTAGGTCGGTTGGTGAGGCAGTGAACAGTGGGTCTTCTCCGTATAAAGACATTGTCTCGTTCACAGGGGCGATGTTTTCGTTGGAACGCGACGGCACATCGGAGTTGTACCAGAGGTTGTGCGAAACAGTGAAGGTCTCGGGCGCGGTGTTGGGTCCAACATTGAAGTGTGCATTCAATGTGTTTCGAAAGACGATGATGTTGTTCTGAATGATGTTGTTGCCGCACGGCTCAAATCGCGAGGCATCTACGCTCTCTTGAAGAATACGAAAGGGCCAAGCTGATGGGTCGACGATGGTGTTGTTTATTACCTCAGAATTCACGGCACCGGCAAAGGCGATGGCCGCACGACAACCCACAAAGGTGTTTGTGTAGACGTTGATATTTGATGCCTCAAACGTTGCATCTGCTGGACGGAAGAAGGGGAGTCCGGTATTGCCGCCAATGTTGATAGCGCGGTCCCCACAATCAACAAAGGTGTTGTTATAGATATCGATGAATTGTGATCCACCCTTTGCCTGTATACCTCCAGAAATTGTCCCTTGCAAATCGCACCCATAGATGTAACCGTCATGACATCCTACAAGATCGATCCCTAGACTATTCACGGGGCCTCTACTGAATGTACACCTACTGATAAAGAAGTTGTCTACACCTGCCATCTTCAGGAAGTTCGTGTTCACATTGCTCGCCCCCTCCATATCCTCAAACACAATGTTGCGGACAGTGATGTATCGCGAAGGAGTTTCGATGGTGCCCCCATCATCAAAGAACAAGGCATTGCCTTTCTGTCCCCGCATCGTGAGGTTCTCAACGGTAATGTGAGAACAATCAACGAACTGCATTGAGGATGAAGGACCTTCGATGATCACGGATGTTTGGGATACACCCCTGATCACGATATCGACACCAAACGTGCCGTTCTTCTCAACGATATACGTCGACGTGGTGTACGTCCCGGGATGGATCAGCACCGTATCGCCCGGCTGTGCCTGGATGATGGCCGACTGGATCGTTGGATAGGTCTTGCCTGCACCAACGTTCAATGTGGTAGCGATAAGGGGCAGGCCAGGAACACACATTACAAGCGCGAAGCAAGAGCAAATGCAGAGGCGGGTGCGACTGAGGTTCATGAGACAAATGTAGCAAAGCAACCTCGTGCTGATGGTCACCCACTTTATTCACATTTCACAGGGGATCTAGATACCGCATGTTTACATCGTACTGATTTCGCAAACGGGAAACAAGGAGGACGTTATGGAAGAGGTAGCCAAGCAGAAGGCCTGGTATAAGAAGTGGTGGGGAATTGCTGTGATCATTGTTGTGGCTATGAGTGTAATAGGTGGACTATCTAAGAGATCTGGAGCGTCACCTGACGCATCCGCAACATCTGCATCAAAACCGACCCTCGATATTCATGCGGAGGGTACTGATGGTGGGATGTACTACTATGAAAAGGATGGTGTAGCAGCAATGTTCAAGTTCAAGAAGGATGGTTCGGTTATCTGGGTTAGCCAAGCCGGAACGATGAAATTTGCGTCGACTGGAAAGTATAGGGTGGATGCAGAGCGTGGGCGAATCATCTTCTCTGATTGGGATGAAGCTGTACATCCTAAAGGAGACGGACTGATCAAGCATCGTGATGGTGAAGTGATTGCAATCGAGTTGGCAACGGGAGCCATATACAAATGGGAACCCAAGTGATCTGGTTGATGCCAAATCAATACAAAGACAAGCATTGTGTGGAGGTATATCAAGAAGGATGCAGCCCAACTGCGTTCAGATCATGAAGGAACTCGATTGATCGAGGGCCATGCCGATATCATGTTGAGCAACAACAACCATTTGGAGACAGAAATGAAGAGTGTTGACTATCCAAGCCTTTATCCAATCCTTGGAAAATGGATTGGAATCAGTTCTTTGAGCTTCTTGTTCTTTTTCTCGAGTGTCGGCTGTGATAAGTCCAAAGCAGGGGCTAATGCTGATTCAACAGACACCCCCAAAGCCGTAGTCCAAGAAGAAAAGAAGGTCCTTGATGGCAAATACGTTGGAAGTGGGTTGTATAAGTATGTCGTCCGGATAAGAGGAAATCGATGGACTTGCGAGGGGCTTGACGACTGGGATGAGGTCAAGGAGTCATTGTCTGGTACCATTGCTGGTGAAGATCTCATAGATGTATCTGGTATGAAGATCGGCGACTGTGATGGGAGATATGTTACACTCTCAGCTAGTGGAGCATCGATCCGTTGTTCGAAAGAATGACCCGCGATTTATTGAAACAATCAACTACTATAAAGGAAAGACCGTGAGCTACATCGACATTCCCTTCGCAGTGAAAGCCGCCTTTGATGGTCTTCCCGAGGAAAAGCAGCAACAGGTGTATAGCATGTGGCAATCAGAAAAGAAGAGTGAACAAACTGCTTTGATCTTGGCAATATTTGGATTCTCACTCTTCTACGTAGGCAAGGCTGGTCTTGGCATCCTGATGCTGGTTACGGGTGGTGGATGTTGGGTATGGTGGATCATAGAGATGACAAAGGCCAAGAAGCGAGCTGAGGAGGCTAACGTTGAGATACTTCAGAGATTGATCATGCAGGTTCGCTAGTGCTTATCATGATCCGATACTGCCTTCGATCCATGCGCCTTGCGAGTTTCGTTGGCGGATACATTGTGTTGTCGGTGATCATCAAACGCTTGCTAGACGTTGATGTATGTATTCCTTGTCTTTGGAAGGCAGTGTTTGGTTGGGAGTGTCCGGGCTGTGGTCTCACAACGGCACTTGTGCGAGTTCTAGAGCTGGATTTCGCGGGGGCTTGCAATGCAAATCCAACAGTATTAGTCGTTGTACCAACGGGACTAGCATGCCTTCTGACGGATTACTTCAGGAGCAGAAAGATGTCATTGCGTCCCTAGGTCACTTGGTCATTTCTTCGTTCATTTCTTCATCAACTTCATGATCTCTGCCCGTGAGTGGACCTCTAGTTTGCGGTAGATGTTGCGGATGTGACTTCGAACGGTTTCGACGCTGAGAAGGACATTGTCTGCGATCTCTTGGTATGATCTGCCAAGGGCGAGCTGGTGGACAATGTCCTGTTCTCGTCGCGTTAGACCGTCTAGGCCGTTTGGTTCAGTGGCACGAGTAGTGAAGGTGTTGACCACCTTGCGTGCGATGGGGCTGCTCATTGGGCTGCCTCCGTTGCTCAGATCAATGATCTGATCAACGAGCTGATCATCTAAGTGCGACTTCGCAAGGTAGCCCGATGCTCCGGCGCACAGTGCGCGGTAGATCCGATCATAGTCTTCAAACACGCTGATGACGAGATAGTCTGTGTTGGGAAGGCGTTCCTTGATCGTGAGAATGAACCGATCTCCTGTAAGGTCCGGCAAACCGAGATCAACGAGGATCACTCGCGGAGGTTGGTCAAGCGCGCGCGCCATTGCCTTGGCACTCGTAGATGCCGTCCACAAGAGAGAGGTACGACCATCTGCTGCTATGAGTGTCGCAATGAAATCACGAAACTCACTATCGTCCTCAAGGATCCCAACGGAGATTGGTTCTGTCACGGCATAAGATACGGGGCAGGTGTCATCGCCACACCAATCGTACCACCGTGCCGCCCTGGGTACCTGGCTCCCACGTGACCGTAGCACCGAGAATTGCGGCACGATGCTCCATGGTAGCGGTACCTAGACCGATCCGATCCTGAGCGGTTCGCCCGCTGCCGTCATCAACCAACAGGAGCTCTGTTCGGTTGTTCTGCTGTTGCAGGATCATGGAGATCGCTGCGGACTCGCCATGACGGACAGCATTGGTCACAGCCTCCATTACGAACATCACAAGGTGGTGCCGTTGTTCGCCCGATAGCTGTTTGTGGATCTGGTTGTCAATATCGAACAAAAACGAAACCTGGACATCTCCAGCAAGCTCACGTAAGCGTTCTCGCAGTACAGCGATAACGTCCTGTAAGGTTGATGTCCCTCCCTGAGAGATCGTCAGGACGTCACGTAAACTCCGCGTTGCCTCACGGGATGACTGTTGCAACCTCTTCAGTAGAACATCGCGATCGATCGGATCAGAGCTCTTTTCTATCCGAGAGGCGATCGTGGACATTCTCGCAAGCTGACTACCTACGTGATCATGAAGGTCGCGTGATATTCGGTCTCGCTCATCGTGTATCCGTTGCTGTTGTTCAAGTCGGAGGTTCATTCTGCGTCTCATAACGAACCACACGAGCACGGTAACGAACAGCGCAAATGCAATGGTCAGCGAAATGCGCCCCCACCATGTTGCCCACCAACGAGTGGAGGAGAACACAGGGATGAAGGTTGTGGCGGAACCGTCTGCCCACTGAATACCGACGATGTGTGTTCCAAAATCGAGGTCCCGTAAGTTCACCCATCCGTTGGCTTCCAGCGGTCTCCACTGTTGATCATCGATCGCGTATTGTATTGGATGCCATGCAACGTCGTTGGCTGTCAAGGGGCTGAACCTGAGCGCTTCTGCAGTGAACTCAGGCAGTGATCCACCATCTAGACCGATTGATACAGAGAGCACAGAATCATTCTTCCGTATACCGGAGATCATCCAAGAGCGATCCGGCCATCGCATCGATGTGTCGATCCCCTTGGCCGGAATACGAATCACGGTCGAATCGATGAGCAAGGACTTGTGGTCATCACATTCGATGATCGTAAGTGAAGCACCTATACGATGAAATCGGTAGGCATGTATCGCACTTCCATCTCGGTAGGTGTTGGAAAGCGTGGTGCGGTTATTCTTCCGCGTGAGACGTTCCCATGCTATTCCGCGTACCGACAATGCTCCCCATCTGTCTTGACCTCGAAAGACATCCCGCACGTCGAGAATTCCAGCAGTCCAAGCCTCTCCATAGGAGAAGATCCGATCGATCTTGTTCGTGTGGTGTTCCCAAAGAAGTGCACCGCGGTCTCTCAGGCAAATAACGGATGTGCTGTCATCCTGCATCAGGACTCTCGTCACGAGGTTGGCATCGATTGTAGGAGGAAGATCGGTCTTGGTTCGCACAGTTCCACCAAGGTCATTGACGAGAGAAGAAGGGACATCCGCGTTGATTCGTGTCGAGGGTTTGCGTGGAGGCGGGCATTCTGAGACCCCCATTTGTTCAACATGGACCCGGATCCAACCCCCACCGATGGCCTTAGCCAGTATCGTGGAGTCGGTCTCTCGAATGAGATCGGTGAAAGCCTGTGTAACCTCAACGCCTTCTGCCTGTGGCCACTCAACGCCAAACCCTAGGTCTCGAACCAGACCCAAGAGTGTTGCCATCCACTTCATGCCATTGCCATCAACAACGATGTCCATTACCAGATCGGGATGAGGGTAGATAGACTCCGAGCGAATGGCAGGGAGACGTCGGATGGTTACAGGCTGACGAGGATGAGGAAGAGTGTTGTGGGCCACGCCACGTATGATACGTTCGGTCCACTCAACGCCACTGGTGTCTCCAACACTCTCAAAACTCGATCTAGCTATTTGTGCATGTATGACCGCCGAGTCCTTCCTTCCGAGCCAACGCTCGATCATAGCGATGTTGGCAAGCGCATCTGCATTGCGTGAGGCTTCGATCACCGATGAGTATCGAAGACATGCTCGATAGAGTGCCAATGCACCAAGGGTGTCATTACATGCACGAAGGCCGTGCGCAGCAAACAGCCGTGCATTGCGAATCATCTCAGTGTTTGGAGAGCCCCTTTGTACAACACGACCCATTGTCTGGATTGACTCTTCGTACGCTCCTAGTTTGAATAAGCTCTTACCGCGGATGTAGAGTGCATACGTGTACTGCTCGCCGGCAGGAATGGAGTCGAGGCCAGCAAGGAGAGAATCCGTCAACGAAAGCACCTGTTCCGGCAAACCACGCCGGTCTGTATCCCACAAGCGAATCGAATCTGCTCTATCTGCGACGAAACCAGATGACCTGTACGGCAAAGAACTTCTATCTCGTTCACACGACGTAAGAACAAGAAAAGCAACAACGCTGAGAACAGCAGACGAGGACAGTAGGCTTAGGGTTCTCATGTAGTATAAATGATTGCACGGGCGAACCATACAGTATCGCCATTAATCGCATACTATGCAGGGTGAAAATAGTGTTAACCCCCATGTTCTTGAAGGGTGATGACACCACCACGCTACGACGAGTATGACAAGAGGACGTTTTGACCCATCACTCGCACACACGAACCGGCACCCCTTCTCTAGCGAAGCGTGAGAGAAGGGGACGGGGGATGAGCTGATGAAGCCAATGAAGCCAATGACGCAATGACGAAATGACGGAATGACGCAATGACAAAGTGACGATTAGTCATATCGTCATTACGTCATTACGTCATTTCGTCATTACGAGCAAAGCGAGTGAGGTCATTTCGTCACTACGAGCGAAGCGAGTGAGGTCACATCGGGCTAAAGCCCGACGTCATACCGTCATTCCGTCATACCGTCATTCCGTCATTCCGTCATTCCGTCATCGGGCTAAAGCCCGATGTTATTCCTCCGTACCTTTGCACTCATGGAACGCATCTTACTTATCGGTTCGGGTGGACGGGAACATGCCCTAGCAAAGGCACTCGTCGCATCTACGTCATGTGATAAACTCTGGGCAGCACCGGGGAATCCGGGTATCGAACGGGAAGCGGAATGTGTGCAGCTGAATGTTGCAGACCACGGAGCGGTTGCGAAGTTCTGTCTGAAAAACGATGTATCGCTGGTGGTGATCGGTCCCGAACAGCCACTGTCAGAAGGTTTGGCCGACTTCCTGCGCGAAGAGAACATTGATGTGTTCGGCCCCTCAAAATCTGCTGCCCAACTCGAATGGTCCAAGGGATTCTCCAAGGACTTCATGCTCAAACATCACATTCCAACAGCCCCTTACCGTAGGTTCACACCAACGGAACGTGCAGCAGCCTTGGACCACGTGCGCATCCATACGTTGCCCGTAGTTATCAAGTACGACGGACTCGCAGCTGGTAAGGGTGTTGTTGTTGCCTCCACCCGCGATGAAGCACTCATTGCCGTGAATGATATGTTCGATGGTGCATTCGGATCTGATGGTGTTGTGATTGAAGGCTTTCTCATCGGCGAAGAAGCAAGTGTGTTTGCTGTGTGTGACGGACGAGACTTTGTCCTCCTTGCCCCTGCACAAGACCATAAGCGCATTGGTGATGGCGATACCGGCAAGAACACAGGCGGAATGGGTGCCTATGCTCCGGCTCCGATCGTAACCCCGGAAATCCTTGCTACTGTACGTACACGGATAGTGAAACCCGTCCTTGATGGTATGCGGGAAGGGGGAAGCCCCTTTATCGGATGCCTGTTCGTTGGACTGATGATCGATGGTGATGATGTGAATGTTGTGGAATTCAATGCACGTTTCGGCGACCCGGAAACACAAGTTGTGATGAGCGTACTCAATGCTGATGTTGCCGCTCTATTCGCATCAGCTGCTCGTGGCAGTATCGATGCATCAACAATTACAACCGTGGCCATGGGGTACGCGTGTAATGTGGTCCTAGCATCAGGTGGATATCCGGATGAGTATGCAAAGGGGCTCCCCATCTCCGGAATCGACGAAGCAGAGGCTGATCCGCACGTAACGGTCTTTCATGCAGGGACTTCGATGAAAGACAATGTGTTGGTGACAAATGGGGGAAGGGTGTTGGGCGTAACGGCAACTGCCGATACACTTGCCAATGCTGTTCGTCGTTCGTATGAAGCCTGCGCAAAGATCTCCTTCGCGGGAAAAACGCATCGCTCAGATATCGCAGCAAAAGCAGTATGAAGATCCTCGTTACCGGTGGTGCCGGATTTATCGGTTCACATATCGCAGAAACGTATCTCGAGGATGGCCACGAAGTAACGATCGTTGATGACCTCTCCATGGGATCGAAAGACAACGTCCCAGCCGGCGCACGATTTGTAGAGCTCGATATCACCACCGATTCATTCTCACGGTTTGTGATGGATGAACGATTCGACGCCATCAACCACCATGCAGCGCACATGGAATTGCGCGTGAGTGTTGATAAACCGGTTCATGATGCAACGATCAATATCCTTGGGTCGCTCAGACTTCTTGAGGCTGCCCGTAAGTCTGACGTCCAACACGTGATCCTTGCCTCAACAGCAGCTGTTCTCGGCGAATTCACCGAGTTGCCTGCTACGGAATCTCATCCTGTGAGACCAATAGCCCCCTATGGAGTATCGAAGCGGGCAATGGAACTCTATGCCGATTACGAACGCATCGTCCATGGAATGAGTATTTCTGTCCTCAGGTATACCAACGTCTATGGTCCACGACAGAACCCCAATGGGGAATCAGGCGTGATAGCCATCTTCCTCGAAAAATTCTTGAAGGGGGCTGTCCCTACCATCCACGGTGACGGATCACAGGAGAGAGACTATCTCCATGTGCATGATGTAGCGTGCGCAAACAGGGCAGCACTCATTACCCGTGCTCAGGGGATCTATCATGTCTGCAGCGACAGTGCCGCAAGTGTAAATGATGTGGTATCGATGCTCCGTTCAGCTCTTGGTACTGACGCAGAGGTCGTTCACGGTCCGGCAAAAGCAGGCGATCCCGCCAAAACCCGCGGTTCCCATGCGGCATTTTCTGCGCTCACCGGATGGCGTCCAAGCACTCCGTTGGAAGAGGGGATTCGCGCTACTGCAGAATGGTTTCGCCAGCGCAAATGAACCTTTCGCGTAGAAATTTGGTTCCAAGAAACATCTGCACATCGACCTTACAGTTTTTTCACGTCGCCGTCTCCTGTTAACTTTGGGGATTGGGCTGGTACATCTTCACGATGAGGTTGGTGAACATGCAGAAGTTTGGATCCCGCGTTGTCTTAGTTGGATTGTCAATCGTTGCCTCTGTGGCTCTCACAGCGTGTAATGTGGAAGGGTTCTTCACCAAACTCCAGGACGACCCCGTATGGGTTGATCCGAATGCCGCGGCTGCTGCCGCAGCAGGCACTGCCGATGCAGGCGGGCCGGGCAAGGCTGTCTACGGTCGGATCTGTGCCGCATGCCACTTGGGCAGCGGTAAAGGTGTCCCGGGTAATAATATCCCCGCTCTTGCCGGTTCTGCACTGGCAACGGGTGATGCCGGCAAGCCGATCGGGATCGTGCTGCACGGCTTCCGTGGCCCCATCGAACGGAACGGGGTCCAGATCAATGGTCAAATGGCCGCCTGGAAAGATCAACTCAGTGATCAAGAGATTGCCGATGTGCTGACGTATGTACGTAGCGCGTTTGGCAATGCCGGCGCAGCTGTGACTGCAGATGAAGTCAAGACGGTCCGCGAAGCAACGGCCACTCGCACGCAGCCCTTCACCGAAGCCGAGCTGCCGTAATCTCCTTTCGAAAATTTTCCTCTTCGGAGTCTTTATCCAATGGGCGATATCCTTCACGTCTTAGACATGCTTGCGTGGTTCCCGGAGAACATCTCAACGTTCGGCGCGGAACTCGACAGCTTGTTCGCCATCATCTACTGGGTGAGCGTTGCGATCTTCTTCCTCACGTTCGGAATCCTCGGATATTTCCTTGTGAAATACCGTTACAGCCCTGACCGCAAGGGGTACAACTACCACGGTAACAACATCGTTGAGATCACGTGGACCATTCTTCCAACGTTTCTCTTTGCAGCCATCGGCCTGTATTCAGATGACATTTGGGAGCGTACCAAATATTCCAAGCGTGTTCCAACGGCTGATGTAGAGATCCTCGTACTTGGCAAACAGTTTGGTTGGCTGTTCTTGTATCCGGGTGCGGATGGGTCGTTCGGTCGAAATGCCTACAACGATCGCACAGCTCGTTCCCTTATGTCGGCCATGAATCCATTCGGCATGGACTCCACGGACCCAGCCGGAGCCGATGACTTCGTCACAGAAAATCAATTCCGCGTTCCGGTTAATTCCAATGTAGTTGTAAGGGGCTCCTCGATCGACGTGCTCCATAGCTTCTTCCTCCCACACGCTCGTGTGAAGCAGGATGTTGTTCCGGGCACATGGATGAACATCTGGTTCAACCTCTTCAAGACAGGGAAGTATGAGCTTGCATGTGCTGAATTGTGCGGCGGCGGACACTACGCTATGCGCGCAGAATATCAGGTGATGAGCAAGGCCGGCTACGACGCGTGGCTTGACACGAAGAACGCCGAGGTGAAGGCTGCACGGTCACCTCAACCAGCACCTGCCGCGCCTGCGGATACGGCTGCCGTAGCATCCCTCCGATAATAAACTGCGAAACTGGAGACCTTTATAATGAGCACTGCAGATCACGCACATCACCACGAACTTCCGTGGTATCGCAAATACGTATTCTCAACGGACCACAAGGTGATCGCAAAGCAGTTCATGCTTTCGTCACTCTTCTTCTTGTTCGTCGGTGGTGCCTTTGCACTCTTTATTCGTTGGCAGTTGGCCTATCCGGGTACGCCGATCCCTGTGATCGGTTCTATCCTCCCGGCAACATGGGTTACGGAACCGGGCAGTGGTATCATTACTCCTGAATTCTACGCCCAGCTTCTTACGATGCACGGTTCGATCATGATCTTCTTTGTGATCATCCCGTTTGCTGTTGGCATGTTCGGCAACTTCTGCATCCCACTGATGATCGGTACGGATGACATGGCGTTGCCTCGATTGAACATGTGGTCGTTCTGGCTTGTGCCTCCTGCCGGACTCATTATGATGGCGGGGTTCTTTACAGAAACGGGATATGCTGCCGCCGGGTGGACGAGTTATCCGCCGTTATCGGCGATGACCGGACTCCCAACGTTTACGATATCGGGTCAAACACTGTGGCTCATCAGCGTCTTCCTCGTTGGATTCTCTTCCATCATGGGTGCCGTGAACTACGTTACCACCGTGCTCAACAAGCGGGCCAAGGGGATGAAGCTGTTTGATATGCCCCTTACCGTATGGGCATTATTCATTACCGCAATTATTGTTACGCTTGGTACTCCGGTACTTGCTGCCGGACTTGCGATGTTGTTCATGGACAACTTCCTACATACAAGCTTCTTCCTTCCGGACAATCTTGTTACAAGCTCCAAGTACTTCGGTGGTGGACAGCCTGTGTTGTTCCAACACGTGTTCTGGTTCTACTCGCACCCTGCAGTATACATCATGATTCTGCCACTCATGGGAGTTGTGTCTGATGTGATGGCAACCTTTTCGCGCAAGCCGATCTATGGCTACAAGGCCATGGTGTTCGCTATTGCCGGTATCGCCTTCCTCGGCTTCATCGTGTGGGGTCACCACATGTTCCAGTCGGGAATGAATCCATTGCTCGGAACAACATTCATGTTGTCGACAATTGTGATCGCCGTACCATCATCCATCAAGGTCTTTAACTGGCTTGGCACACTGTGGCGCGGGAACATCAAGTTCACCGCTGCAATGTTGAATGCTCTGGCCTTTGTGTCGATGTTCATCATTGGTGGACTCTCGGGCGTCTTCATGGCTTCGGCTCCTGTTGACATCTATATCCACGACACGTACTTCATCGTAGCCCACATCCACTACGTGCTCTTTGGCGGATCGCTCTTTGGAATTTTTGCCGGTATCTACTACTGGTATCCAAAAATGTTCGGAAAGATGCTCAACGAGTCGTGGGGACGTAAGCACTTCTATTGGTCGTTTGTAACGTTCAACCTCACGTTCTTCCCAATGCACATCTTGGGCGTTGGTGGACACATGCGTCGTATCTACGATCCTAATGTCTACGACTTTCTTAAGGGGCTTGGTGGTGTGAACGAGTTCGTTACTATCTCTGCCATTGCACTCGGCTTCTCGCAGCTTGTCCTCGTCTTCAATGTTCTGTGGTCACTCAAGTTTGGCAAGAAAGCGCCACGCAACCCATGGCGTGCAAACACTCTCGAGTGGGCTGCACCGGCGCATCCGGGCCACGGCAATTTTGACACTGACATCACAGTGTACCGCGGACCGTACGAATACAGTGTTGATGGGAGAGAACTCGACTACTGGCCACAGTGGGAAGAAGGCAAGTCGATCTCCATTCATCACCATACGGTTGCTGTTCCGGAATCCAACGATACACGCACCTTTGGCGCTCACTAAGAATCCATGACCTCCCCAGCAGCACCAACACCGAACCTCCGTATGCTCAATATTGTGAGCATTGCGCTGTGCGTTCTTACGTTTGGTCTGATCGTATGGGGTGCTCACGTGAATACAACTCGAAGCGGTATGGCGTTTCCTGATTGGCCTACGTCAAACCTTGCTCCGATGATCACCTATCAGCCATCAGAATGGTTGTGGGCCAAGGACAGATTCTGGGAGCACGGCCATAGGCTCTTTGCAAGTCTCGTTGGTCTTGTGACAACAGTGGTCTTGATCATGGCCGTACGAATCACACCCGTGTCACTGCGCCCACATCGTGCTATTGGCATCGTAGTTGGGGTTGTTCTTGCAACGATCATCACGGCCATCTTCGGTCTCAACCTTATGCCGCCGGGTTTCATGGAAGTGTTCATGATCGGGCTAGGTGTGCTCTTAGTGGCCTTCCTTGTGCAAGCAGCAAAAGCCCCTTCACAAAGCAGGTTGTTGTGGCTCTCGTTGGCGGCCTTTGTTGCAGTGTGTTTACAAGGGACGTTTGGTGGGTATACTGTTCGCAACAACCTCCCTGATTGGACATCAACCACTCACGGTGTGTTGGCAGAGATATTCTTGATGATCATCATCGGGATTGCGTTACTCTCGTCAGCATCGTGGAATGCAAGACGCACGCAACCGTCTGTGCGACCATTCACAATGAGTGTTGTAGCTCTCACGTGGGGACTTACCTTCCTGCAATTCGTATTGGGTGCACTCACTCGTCATACCGATGCGTGGGGAGCAAGTGTCACGTTCCCGCAGTGGAGTGAAGACGGTTTCCTTCCGTCTCCCGATATGTGGCAGTACGCACAAGTAACCATTCACTTCCTGCACAGAAGCACAGCCTACCTTGTTGCCATTTTTGTGATCGTACAGTATTTCATCGTCCGCAGAGATGGTGCCCCAAGAGATGTTCGTAGGTCATCCATGTTTGCGGCACTTCTTGTACTCGTACAAGTGTTCCTTGGTGCAATGATCCTGTGGACGTATCGCGGTGAGCTTGTAACAACCTTGCACGTGATGACCGGTGTGGTCCTTGTGATCCTCAACACCATTACGATGTACTCCACATTCCGCAGGCCCCTTACTCAACCATCAACTGCTGCGATACCAAGCGTAGTGGCAGGGCAGGGAGGACATTGAGTATGGCCATGCACGACACAGACGCCGTAGCGATGAACGTAGACCTCCCGGTGGAGAAAGAAACGTCTGTGCTCCGTCATTACTATGAGCTTACCAAGCCGGGTATCAGCCAGATGGTTGCCATGAGCACCTTGGCCGGTTATTACCTGGCGATTCCTGGTGATGTAACATCCTATGCAGCCAACGGAGTTCATTGGATACACTTCCTATCCACGATGGTAGGAACCCTTGCCATTAGCAGTGGCAGTTGTGTTGTGAATCACATCATGGAGAAGGATGCCGATGCGCGCATGAAGCGCACATCAACACGTCCAATACCTGCAGGAATCATTTCCGTTCGTGATGCCATGATCTTTGCGGGCGTACTTACTCTTGTTGGTGCAGCACTCCTGGCAACGATTAATGTGTTGACCTTTGTTCTGGCCATCGCTACTTGGCTGAGTTATGTGGCCATCTATACGCCGTTGAAGCGCAAATCTTCATTGGCTGTGATCATCGGTGGTGTACCAGGGGCACTTCCTTTTGCAGGGGGCTGGACAGCCGTGCGAGGATCGATGGATCCCATGGCGTGGTCGCTCTTTGCCATACTTTTCTTCTGGCAACTACCGCATTTCTATGCACTCTCGTGGATGTACCGTTCTGATTATCGGTCAGGGGGCTTTGTTCTTCGTGCTATCAACGATGACAGCGGCAAGACCCTTGGTTTGCAGATGACGATTACGAGTGTGTTGACGTTGGCAAGTCTTGTGGTCCCAACGATGCTTGGGGCAACAGGGTGGTTGTATCTCGTAGGATCCATCGTTCTCGGACTCTGGCTTACGGCCGAGAGCGCACTCTTCGTACGCAAGGCAGATGCCTCTGCTGCGAGACGTGTGCTTCTCACATCGTATGCCGTTCTGATGGGCGTTATCCTGCTCATGTTCCTCGATAAACAGTGATCAACTTTTAGGTGATTGAATGTCTTCAGCATTGAATCTTTCGCACGAGCCGGTCACAAAGGTCAAGCATGGCAAGATTGCCATGTGGGCCTTCCTTGCCTCCGAGCTCATGTTCTTCTCCGGATTCTTCGGCACGTTCATCGTGTTGCGGAACACGAACTATGAGGTGTTCAAGCACGGCGCGCATGAACTTGCATGGCCGCTCGCTCTTTTGAACACATTCATCCTCATCGGAAGCTCGCTCACGATGGCCATGGCCATCTACCACTTGGAGCGTCATAACAATGGGAAGTTCCGCACCTATCTCGGACTCACGATCCTTGGGGCCTTTGGCTTCCTCATCGTGAAGTACTTTGAGTATTCGGCCAAGTGGCAACACCATTTGTTCCCGGGACAGGATGAGCATACGGTATTCTTCTCGTTCTACTTCCTCATGACAGGATTCCACGCCATGCACGTTGTAGGCGGCATGATTCCTATGGTCTACATGTTCTTCAAGTCCTACACCAAGAGTGCGTATCCACATCCTAGTAAGGTTGAGACACTCGGTCTCTATTGGCACTTCGTGGATCTGATGTGGATCTTCATCTTCCCGGCACTCTACCTCATCTTCCCATAATCGCGCACCAGGAGACCTCCCCATGAGTAACGATCACGGAAAAGTTCTGCCCTCTTATATGAAGGTGTTTGCGACGCTTTGTACGCTTACCCTTCTTACCGTTGGTGCCGCTGAATTCATTCATTTCGGCGACCTCGGCCCCATCCCCGGTTATTCCATCAACATCTTTGTTGGTATTGTCATTGCCGTAGTCAAGGTGATCTGTGTGATGTACATCTTCATGCACCTCAAATTCGATCACCCGATGCTGCGCTTCTTTGTGTACGTACCGGTCTTCCTGTTCTTCGTGATGAGCTTTGCGCTGAACTTCCTTGAGAAGTGGACCTACACGCGCTAAGTGAAGCTTCGACCGACCATATCTCTCGTAGCTGTGTTGAGTGTAGTGACACTCATGATCAGTGCGTGCGGCACCAAGGATGCGCCCGAGCAGAATAGTGCAACATCATTCGATTCGTTGCCTGTTCTTCGCACGGTAACGCCATTTGAGGGGATCGATCAGAATGGAAAGCCCCTTACCTCTTCTTCGTTGAAGGGGCATACCTGGCTTGCGTCGTTCTTCTTCAGTAGGTGTGAAACGATTTGTCCGGCATTGAATACGGTTCAAACAACACTGCAACGTGATTTTGCTGACAGAATCCAATTCGTTTCGATCACGTCCGATCCGGAGTTTGACTCACCACCTGTAATGAAGTCCTATGGCGAGCAGTTTGGAGCCAAGGACGGAGTGTGGTGGTTTGTGAATATGCCACACGAGAAGATGCTTGACGTAGCAGCAAATGGACTTGGCTTGATCCCACCCGGATCTCCGGAGATGCATTCAACACGATTCGTGTTGGTGGATACTGCGATGAACATCCGTGGGTATTACGACAGTGCCGATTCAACAGATGTGGCAAAACTTCGCACCGTTCTCTCGGAGCTGAAGTGATGTTGGAGAATCTCCCTGCTGTGAATGCCGGACTCAATGCTATAAGCACCGTTTTGCTTCTAGCCGGGTTTAGGTTCATTAGGGCAAAGAAGATCCAAGCGCATCGCAGGATGATGATCTCGGCTTTCAGTGTTTCGATGATCTTTCTCGCCTGTTATCTCCTGCATAAGTGGCATTTGGTGCAGACCACAGGGTCGTTCAATACCACGTTTCAGGGAACAGGTATCTGGCGAGGTGTCTATTTCTTCATTCTCATTACACATGTGCTCTTGGCTATTACCGTTCCGGTGCTTGCTACGATCACGATCAGTAGGGGATTGAAGATGAATGTAGAGAAACATCGTCGCATCGCACGGATCACGTTGCCAATTTGGCTATACGTGTCCGTGACCGGAGTGGTGGTGTATTTCATGTTGTATCAATGGTTCGCTGTAGCATGAAGAAGTTCATGACTGTTTTTGTGAGTGCGATCGCACTCTTTGTGGTTGCTGTGGAAAACACGTTGGCTTGTCCGGCGTGTAAGGACAGCTTCACCAAGGCAGGAGCGAACGGATCGGTTGGGGATGCCTATTCCTGGTCGATTCTCTTCATGTTGGGAGTTCCGTTAACGATCGTTACGGTTGCTACTGTGGTGGTGGCAAGAAGGCTTCGTCAACATCCAAATGGCATTGTTTGATGCCAACATCATCTTTGATGATGATGGATGTGATGTAGGTTCTTTCGGAACGGTATATTTGCAGGTCATTTCACGCTAAGGGAAGCGAATGTTCTCACGCCGGTTCGACATGGGAGTGAAGGTTGGGGGTGCCGTTATCGGTGCCGTTGCAGCCGTCGTGTTCCTCCTCGGATACTTTGGAGTTCGGAACGATGTTGCAGACGTCGGATATCGTCCGGAGCAACCAGTACCGTTCTCACATAAGCTGCACACTGGAACACTGCAGATACAATGCCAATACTGTCACGCAGGGGTTGAGGAATCGGCGCATTCGCCGGTACCCACCACGCAGACATGTATGAACTGCCACACGGCGGTTCGGGCAGAGAGTCCGCGTCTCCAAGTAGTACGAGATTCCTACGAATCGGGTCAACCGATCGAATGGGCTCGTATTCACAAGGTGCCGGACTATGTACACTTCAACCACAGCCGACATATCCGTGCGCAGATCGACTGTAAGAGCTGTCATGGTCCGGTAGAAGAGATGGGTGTTGTGTCTCAGTTCAAGCCCCTTACCATGGGTTGGTGCCTTGACTGTCACCGTAACCCGGAAAAGAACATTATCGGTGCACGTCCGATCTCGGGTGTGTTTACTGGGAAGCTCCATGCGGTAAAGGACCTGCTCGACAGCACGTATGTCTTTACACCAATCGCAGCACAGGTGGGTGTGTCAACACCTATCACAGTGCCACAATTCGGTTCGTATGAAACGGCCATCCCTCCAGTGACCGTAGCAGGCATCCCACATCCGAAAAAGGCCGGCATTGGTCCGGAAAATTGTTCGGCTTGCCATTATTGATCCGGTCGAAACCGACCTTCTGAAAACCACGATCATCCAACAAGGTTTGCATATGTCCGATCGTTCGCTCCACGCTTCCAAGAACACGACGTGGAAGAGCATCGATGAGCTCGCCCACGGTCCAATGGAATCCGGCGAGTTCGCACCAGGCACAACGTCAGCTCCCGTTTTTGATTCAACGGTGAGCCGCCGAGGCTTCATGGCCCTTGTGTCGGCATCGATGGCTCTTACGGCAGCAGCATGCCGCCGTCCGGAGCAGAAACTCGTTCCTTCTGTAAAGTCACTCGAGAATGCTACACCCGGACTGCCCGTCTACTATACTTCGGTGTATTCACACCGGAACGTAGCATACGGTGCTATCGTTAAGACGCGCGAAGGCCGTCCGATAAAGGTGAAGGGCAATGAGCTGCATGGTAGCAACTGCGGAACTGCTTCGGCTGAAATGCAGGCTTCGCTGCTCTCGCTTTACGATCCGGATCGAATTCGTCGTCCACGTCTTGGTAATGGCCAAACATCGTTTGATGCGGCTGCGTCCAAGATCTCCGATGCGATCCTCGAGGCACAAGGTGCCGGTAAAAAGGTTGCGATCTTAATCGACGAACATTGCTCACCAACGTTTTCAGCACTTCTCGCAGAATTCACTGCGGCTGTGCCGAATGCAATGGTTGTCTTCATGCCATCCATCGTATGCGACAATGCGGCCGTTGCAAATCAAGGTGTATTCGGTATCAATGGCGAGATCGTACCTGACCTTTCAAAGTCGTCAGTGATCTTAAGTGTTGACGCAGATTTCCTTGGTACCGATAAGCTTGCACTTCATCATACGGGACGTTTTGCTGCACGCCGTACACCGTCGGCTGCGAATGCAACGATGTCTGATCTTACCGTTGTTGAGGCGCAATATTCCCTTACAGGGATGAATGCGGACCATCGTGTACGACTCCACCCATCACAACTCGAGGCCTTCCTCGGTGCTGTTGAGCGCGAGATCGTTGGTAGTGGCTCGATTGGCGGCGAACTTGCATCAACGGCTACACCTGAGACGTCCAAGGCTGCGACAGAAACAGCAGCCCGACTCAAGGCAGCTCCAGCCGGAGAGGCTGTTGTACTTGCTGGACGTCACCTCTCGCCACGTGCCCAAGCTGTTGCGATCAATATCAGCGCAGCCCTTGGCGCAGTAGGTGCAGGCAAGGCAATCGATACAGCCAACATCCTCCCGAATTCACAGGCAAAGTCTTCAGACATCGAAGCACTTCGTACTGAAATGTCGGCCGGTAATATTCACGTTGCACTTTTCTGTGATGTTAACCCGGAATACACTGCTGATCGCTCCTTCCGCACAGTTCTGGCAAAGGTCCCGGTTCTTGCTGCCGTGAACCTCTACGAAGACGAAACAGCATCCATTGCACATGTAAGTATACCTGCAGCTCACTGGCTTGAGTCATGGGGCTCAGCACGCGCATTCGACGGCACGATCAGTATTCAGCAGCCAATGATTGCGCCACTATGTGACGGCGTACCGTCTGTTGAAGACACTCTCATCACGATCGGGAAGAAGGTGAATGCTGCATTCCTTGGAGAAACAGCCACCTATGCCGACTATGTAAAGAATTGGGCAACGTCCTCAGTATTGGTATCAATGCCAGGTACTACATGGAACGCGTTGCTTACAAAGGGTGCCATCGGACCTGCAAGCCCTAATACGGGATCCGGTTCGATGAATATGGCAGCCGGAACAAGCCTTGCAACTTCATCGATTGGTACGGGCATGGTGGTCCTTACCGTTCCTTCGATCGCGATGTATGATGGCAAGCTTGCCAACAACGGTTGGCTTCAGGAACTACCCGATCCGGTAACGAAGATCACATGGGACAATGTTGCTCTTATCAGTCCGAACACGGCTGTTTCTCTCGGTCTTGCCGCAGGTAAGGATGCCAAGGCAATTGTAAAGGCTAATGAGAAAGTTGTAACCGTAACAACAGCTCACGGAGCAGTTGATCTACCTGTTATGGTGCAGCCTGGTATGGCCGATAATGTGGTTGTAACGCAACTTGGTTATGGTCGCACAGCGGGTGGCAAGGTTATGGCGGGCATTGGCTCAAACGCTTACGTGTTGGCCGGTGCCGGACACACCGTTTCTTATGGAAATGCCTCGTCGGTAAAGATTGTTGAAGGCGCACGTCATCGTGTAGCAACTACGCAACAGCACCATACGCTTAGTGACGGCCACGGTGATCGTCCGGTGGCAAAGATGATGACGCTCGGTGATGTAAAGGCAAAGAACTTTGATGTTGTGAGCGAGCACTTCTACGATGAAGGCAATGACGGGAAGTACAAGACGCCCCTTTCAGCCAATAAAGCATACGAGTATAAGGGGCATCGCTGGGGTATGGTGATTGACATGAGCTCCTGCACAGGTTGTTCATCATGTATCATCGCATGCCAAAGTGAGAATAACATTCCGGTGGTAGGGAAGGATCAGGTTCTGGTTGGGCGTGAGATGCATTGGATACGTCTCGACAGGTATTACACCGGAGATATGGATTCTCCGGGCGCAATCGTTGAGCCAATGTTGTGTCAGCACTGTGAGAATGCACCGTGTGAAAACGTCTGTCCGGTTGCGGCAACAACGCACTCTCCGGAAGGACTCAACGAGATGACGTACAATCGTTGTGTTGGTACTCGCTACTGTCTCAACAACTGTCCGTACAAGGTCCGCCGCTTCAACTTCCTCAACTATGCAGCAATGAACGAGCAGAAGCCGCTTGATCTTGTGTATAACCCGGAAGTTTCCAATCGATTCCGTGGTGTGATGGAGAAGTGTACGTTCTGCGTGCAGAGACTCCACGAAGCAAAATGGCATGCACGTGATAATGGACGGTCGCGCGTGATGGATGGCGAAGCAGTAACGGCATGTCAAGAGGCATGTCCGGCCGGCGCGATCATCTTCGGTGATATGAACGATCCAAAGAGTCGCGTATCTGTGGCACGTCAGAACGAACGTGGCTTCCGCGTTCTATCGGACATCAATGTGCGTCCTTCCGTGACGTATCTCGCAAAGGTTGTCAATGCTCCTGCTACGCCAGTCGAAGCCGGTGCTGGTCATCACTCTTGATTGAAACGAAACGATTCATAGACGGGAACCCAACATGACGGTGGTCCAGGAACAAGAGAGATTGCATGTCTCCTCACACAATGAGGAGCCGGTGCGCGAGACCCTCGTGCTCGGCAATCCATCGGTGCGTGACGTAACGTCTCGCATCGCCAGTATCGTGGAGTCGAAGATCACCCTGAAATACCTCGCCACGCTTGCCGTGACAGGCGGTATGGCAGCATGGGGATTATTCGCACTCTACTATACGTTTGCTACGGGTATTGGGGCATGGGGCTTGAACAACCCGATAGGATGGGGATGGGACATCACGAACTTCGTGTTCTGGATCGGTATCGGTCACGCCGGTACTCTCATCTCAGCCATCCTCTTCCTCTTCCGTCAAAAATGGCGCACTGCCATTAACCGATCGGCGGAGGCGATGACCATCTTTGCCGTTATCTGCGCCTTAACGATGGTGTTGAGTCATACGGGTAGACCTTGGCTCTTCTATTGGTTGTTGCCGTATCCGAACCAGATGCAGATGTGGGTGAATTTCAGATCTCCCCTTGCATGGGACGTGTTCGCTGTGAACACGTACTTCACGGTATCGGCCTTGTTCTGGTTTATCGGTCTTATTCCTGACCTGGCAACGCTGCGCAATTACGTTAAGAGCGACATCGCGAAAAAGATCTACGGTGTTCTTTCTATGGGCTGGACGGGTTCTACACGTCACTGGCACCATTATGAGATTGCCTACATGATCCTTGCCGGTATCTCTACGCCGCTTGTGTTGTCTGTACACTCGGTGGTTTCTTTTGACTTCACCGTGGGTATCCTGCCAGGTTGGCACACAACGATCTTCCCGCCATACTTCGTTGCCGGCGCTATCTTCTCTGGCTTTGCCATGGTAATGACGCTCTTGGTGATCACGCGCGAAGTTCTCGATCTCAAACAGTTCATCACGCTCAAGCACTTTGAGAACATGAACAAGATCATCCTTGCAACAGGGATGATGGTTGGTTATGCCTATGCAATGGAAATGTTCATCGCATGGTATTCCGGTAGCGACTGGGAACGGTGGGTCTTCATCAACCGGGCAATGGGTGATTACGCTTGGGCATACTGGACGATGGTTCTCTGCAACGTTGTCTCTCCGCAAGTCTATTGGTTTAAGAAGGCACGTCGTAACATTCCGCTGATGTTCATCATTTCGATTTTTGTGAACATAGGTATGTGGTTCGAACGTTTTACCATCATTGCCACTACCCTGCATCACGACTTCCTTCCGGCATCGTGGGGTTACTACACGCCAACTTGGGTGGAGATCTCGATCTTTATCGGAACCTTCGGCATCTTCCTCACGCTCTTCCTTCTATTCGCGAAGTTTGTCCCGGTCATCGCAATCGCAGAGATCAAGAGCATCCTTCCTGGTGCCCAGCCTAAGCACCACCATCACGCATAACGAAACACGATCAAGGTCGATCCTGATATGAGTACAACACCCGTCGGCGTCATCGGAGAATTTACCGAGGTTAACGCTGCCTATGCTGCCGCTGAAAAGTTGCGTGATGCAGGCTTCCGGAATTGGGACATCCATACTCCGTATCCTGTGCATGGACTCGACAAGGCCATGGGCGTTAAACGCTCCATCATAACGTATATCTCCTTCCTTGGTCTGGTAGGGGGCTTGTCTACCGCTGTAGGTCTTCAATTGTGGACCGGTGCTATCGACTACAAGCTCAACATCGGAGGAAAGGGATTCTTTGACTGGCAGTTCTCGATCCCTATCGACTTTGAATTGTCCATCCTCGGCACGGCCATCATGACCGTTGTGGGACTCTTCCACCTGTGTCGGCTTCCAACATGGTACAACAAGTATCAGGAAGACGAATCTTTCAAGAAGGCAACGGACGACACGTTTGTTGTGACCATTGATTCTGATGACGATCGATTTTCTGCAGACGGAACTCAAGACATGCTTCGCGGCCTTGGTGCCGTGAATGTTCACCTCGTAAACGCTTCGGCGGAATGATCACGAACCTCAACGGCATCTACGCATGAACGCTCGTAAGCTTCCCATCCTCTGGATCCTCATCGGCCTCGTTATTGCGGGCTTTACAACGCTCGTACTGGCAGGCAAGATCGCATGGTTCTCGGACCAACCACCTCTCGAGTTCCTCTCCAATATGGATCACCAGTTCAAGGCGATCCCTCAGTCGGGGAACACGTATTTCAGTGACCGTGCAAGCCTTCGGAATCCTGTTGCGGGTACCGTTGCCATCGGTGCTCAACCGTATGAGCTAGGTCAAGGAGACATTGATGCTGCCGAAACAGCAAACATCGATCCCAACCTTCCGCAAACGGAGTTTGTGCTAGCTCGTGGACAGAATCGATTCAACGTGTTCTGTGCAGCGTGTCACAACTATGATGCAAAGAGCAATTCGATCCTCGTGCAACGTGGGCAATGGCCTGGCATCCCAGACCTTACACGTGAACAAACAGCGGCATTGTCCAATGCACGGATATTCCACATCATCAGTGCCGGACAGAACCTTATGCCGAGTTATGCCGACAAGATCTCGGTAACGGATCGCTGGGCGATCATCCGCTATCTCCGTACGCTGCAAGGCGTGGAAGGTGTAGCAAGCAACCCGCCGTCAGCAACGACACAAGCACAGTAATCGCGAAGAGGAGCAATACACAATGTCAAATGTCAACCTTGGCTCAACTCCGCTCATCGGAAAGATCAACAAGATCGGCATGGTCCTCGCCGCAATAGGCGCCGTTGGTCTTGGAGCCACCTTCGCTCTGAATGGCCAACAGCGATTCTTTGCTGATTACCTGCTCGGATTCTGGTATTTCGCCGGCATCAGCGTTACCATGATGTTCTTCTCGGCATTGCAATTCCTTGCACGTGCCGGTTGGAGCTCTGCTATCCGACGCATTGCTGAGAACTTCACGGGTATGGTTCCGTTTATGGCGATCGCATTGATACCGATCGTTGTGAATATGCTCTCACACGGCTCGATCTATGAGTGGTCTCATCACGAAGCTGCAAACGACCCGATCCTTCAGAAGAAGGCCGCTTACCTCAATCCTACGGCCTTCATGATCCGTATGGGTGTGTATTGCCTCTTCTGGTTCGGTATGTTTCGTTTTGTGATCGGTAACTCGATCAAGCAGGATGCATCGGCCACGGACATCACTCCTACGCGCAAGAACTGGAAACGTGCTGCTCCGTGGGTCCTCGTTTATGCTCTGTCCATCACATTCGCTTCGTTTGACCTCTTGATGTCATTGGAACCACACTGGTTCTCAACGATCTGGGGTGTGTATACGTTTGCTGGACACTTCGTTGGTGCTCTTGCAGTGGTTACGATAATGACTGTTGCTCTCTACAACAATGGTCACCTCCGCGACTACATTACGGCAGAACATTTCCATGATCTTGGCAAGCTCATGTTTGCCTTCTCTGTGTTCTGGGCCTATATAGCCTTCTCACAGTACTTCATCATCTGGTACGCGAACCTGCCAGAAGAAACGATCTACTTTGCAACCCGTACAACACATGGTTGGGAATTCTTCGGCATCGCTCTTGTCCTAATGCACTTTATTGTGCCCTTCATGGTGCTCCTGCGTCAAGATGTGAAACGTAAAACCAATGTGCTCGTTGCTGCCTCGATCATTATCTTGATCTCGCACTATATCGACCTTACGTGGATCATCATGCCTGCTGTAGGACACCACATTCTGAAGATCGAAGGTGTCCTCTTTGGCTGGCAGGAACTCACAGGCTGGCTGTTCTTTGCCGGACTCTTCATGATCCTTGCAGCTCGTAACTACCAGAAGCGTAATGCCGTGGCAATCAATGATCCGCTGATCTATGAGGCAACGGAGTACTACAGTTAGAGTGCTAGAGTGCTAGAGTGCTAGAGTGCTAGAGTGCTAGAGTGCTAGAGTGCTAGAGTGCTAGAGTGCTAGAG
>CALMZQ010000019.1 GCA_937870915.1 uncultured Ignavibacteria bacterium | reverse complement strand
AAGCGTGAGAGGTCTCATAGGATGAATCCCACAAAGAATTCTGTTGAAAAGAGACGGTCCTCAAATGTGTTGTAGAGGAACCACGCTTGATATGGACTTGTGGAGTTGGAGAACGTAACTCCTAAAAGAACGTGTGTTCGATGCCAGAACGGTTGCTCGAGAACAACGGTCAATGATGCCCCGGTCAGTTCATTGGTATTGGAGGCCACCACTTGATCTTCAATTCTTTGTTCAAGAGAGGTGAGATACTCCAACTCTACTCTTGCCGACAACGTCACCTTGTCGAACTGCATGGACGTACACACCATCGGCTGATTCAACCATCTGTGTTGTGATGTATTGAAACCATCAATGAAGGTGAGATTTCCATAGATGTAGGAAGCGGAGTAGCCAACACCAAGGGTAGCCGGACCTACATCAAGGGCATAAAGTAGTCCTGCTTTAACAATGGAGGTTGCAATGTTGGATCCAAGTCTGCCGTATCCTTCTAGCCCAATTGGAAAGGCAAGCCGCCACCGTATGTCCACCATTGGAGCAGGAGCAGGATATTCCGTAAGGGGCTGGGGAAGTATGGAGAGAGATGCCCCGATTGACCCATTGAAGCGAGTGTTCTCCACAGATCTAGAAGAGAACACATAGTGTCTCTCGTCCTCAGAAGGCTCCAGTTCTTTTGCAGCAGGGATAGCCGTTGTGTCCGGCAAGGCCCAGCATGCACTAGCATACAAGAAGAATATCGTGACGATGATTCTCACTTCTGCGCTTCCACCTCAGGACCGATCATAAACGATTCCTGTGGAGATTCTTGCCCCGAGAGTGGGATCATGGTAACACACAATTCATCCTGATCTCGTTGGATACTGAGGTAGTGGAAGGGGCGAATTGTTGGGCCTGGATAGAGATCATCGTGGCGACGCAGATTCTTCTCCAAATAGAGCAAATGGCGTGGTCCTCCGCCCCCTCCCGAAACAACATAGTGAACCTTGTTGTGACGGAAGTGCTCGTATGCATGAGAGTGGCCGCTCAACCATAATCGCGACTTTGGGTTGCTCTCGAATATCGGTATGAAATATGTCTGCAGAATGTGATTGTCTTGAACGATGGTGGAGTTGGTGAATGGCGGATGATGACCGCAGACGATGATACAACGCACAGCGGGATTCTCCCCCAGCTTTCGCATATGTGTCTTGAACCAGCGAAGTTCCTTAACTGCTGTATCACGACTGAACTCGTCAAAATTTGTGTTGAGCATAACAAAGCCGATGGAATCCATCACCATGGAATACCACGTTGACCGTGTGATGCGAAACCGCGATGCCATATTCCTATAGGCAACCGCATCTTCTCCGATGTATTCATGATTACCGAAGATTGGGAATGTTGGTATCCGAGCCTTGAGTACGGGAAACATGATACGATCAAAGAACCGCCAATCATCTGAAGATGATCCCGAAAAGACTTGGTCACCAAGAAGGATCAGAGCATCCGGGCGTGATTGAACCACTTCTTTTACGAGGTCTGAATGAATCGTATTCAATTCTCTCCACACTTCCATCTCGCTGGTACGTTGCTGGTCGCCGATAACAGCAATAGTAAGTGGAGACCGTTGGGGCAAGGACGTAGTGAACATTCGCCGAGGGGGAAGTGGCGAAGCACAGTTGGTTAACAGCACCAGAGAGGCAAGCAGAGTGATACTGATCAATCGCACCAGATAACCTCAAACACCAAGGCTGAGACGATCACAACAATGCCCGTGTGACTTATCATGAGCAGGAGATCGGGCATTACATCAGCGATTGTTAGTCCAGCCATTGCCATCAATGTTGCACCAATCCCGGGCATCACCAACGGAAGGAGAATTGGAAAAGACAGGATAGGCAACAGAGCATTGCGCGTTCCTGCCTTTGCCACGATTGCAGATGTGATGGTTACAACCGTTGCCAAGCCGAGACTTCCCACGAGCGTAACAAGCAGCAAGATGAATGGAGAACCAACATTCACCGAGGTCATCAAGGCAAGGAATAAGAACACCACAGCAAGGTTTGAGCCTGTAGCGAGGATGGCATTTCCAAGTAGCTTGCCCCAGAAGACCGAGCCCGGTTTTGTACTGAGCCGCAAGTAGAGCGACGTACCGCGCTCTTCCTCGCTCACAAAACCTCTACCAAGCCCCGTCATCGATGTGAAGAACATCACAACCCACAATACACCCGCAGCTATCGGACGTGGCATTGGTTCATCGGCACTGGCAAAAGCAACGAGTGCTACCGCGGTAACAACGAACAGTGCAATGGCTGTTAGACCATAGCGCGTCCTGATCTCACTGCGTAGATCCTTTGCAACAACTGCTAACCAAGGGAGGGGGCTTGTCATTACCCTCAAATTACGCCGTAGGCACGCGCTGTACTACCAACGGTACCGCGCTCCGAGATTCATTCCAATGCGGTCCACAGTCCATGGACCGCCGTTTACTGCATTGCCCAGCCACGTTGTGTAGATGGCTTCTCCAAAAACGGATATCCGGAAGGAGACGGGGTATGAAATTCCAACTCCTCCAAAGACGCCTAGCTGCATGGACGTGAGTTCTTCAAGCGACTCCGGAGCAACTGTTTGGGGTGTGGGACCGTCCGGGAATTGCCAATTACTTGGTCTGAGGATCGATCGTTGTACGGTTACTCCAGATCCCATTGGCATTGTGAGCTGCAGGCCCGTTGTCAAATAGAAATACCGGTGTGGGAACCACTCAATGCTAGCTCCAAGATGAAGGTATGGAGCGCTTACCGACAACGTGGTACCTTCTTGATATGGCACAAAAGACTGTGATGCAGAATCGAAAACCGTTGTAACCGTGCTATCCGGGGAGAGCAATGTTCCTCCCAACGAGGTCATCGCTAGGCGACTCGTGAGAATGACATCTTGTGACATTCTGCGCGCTAGGAGCAAGCCCCCACCCCAGCTTGTTCCTTGTGCTTGAGCATTAAACGGTAGCTGAGCGGCGGGAATAGATGCAAAAGACGTATTGACTTTATGGAACGTTGTACCGCCAGAGACATAAGCGCCTACCATCCATGCACCTTCCGATGCACAGATGGCGTCCGTGCCTTCACTGATGACGAACGCATAACGCTCGCTTCGGCTGTCAAAAACGTAACAGACGGTGAAGTCGCTTGTGTTTCCTGCAACGTCCTGTGTACGAAGTACAACGCGACCGGCTTGACCACCCACAGTCTGTTTAATTCGAATTGCTACCTGGGGAGCCCCTTCTTCGATCTTTGGAATCTGTGCATCGAGTCCGGTTGCAACGAGCACCTTGACGCTCTTGATACCCTTGTCCATTGGCCTATCATCGCGAACCGTAACAAAGAAATCATCACGGATTCGTTTGCCATCGGCCTGTGGGGGGAGTGAGTCTACGAGTTTGTTCAGCTCAAAGAACGACTGTCCGGCCATGTTCCCATAGGCGTCGTAGGCATCCGCTCGGAAACCGAACCCATAGGAGTAGAGGCCAAATGGCGTGTCGCTCTTGATTACGTGAGAGCCAAATGGAATAGGAACCTGAGCGATAGAGTACCGACTTTCGCCCATGACCACAAACAACATCGAGTCGATGCGCCGTCCATTAAGTCTGATCTGATCAATCGACCCCGTTGGAGCAACAACATTGATGTAGTGATGCCAGTCGCCGCTGATAGGCGTGGCAATACGGTAGTTCTGAAGAAATTGCTGGGTAGGACTTACGAGGATCATCATTGGATCTCCAACGCTGTCCCCGTTTTTGAATCCTTGAGCGAACTGCGCCACAAGAACAGGCTTGTCTGCTGTTACCTGCACGTGCCGCATAAGGTTGAGGTTCTC
>CALMZQ010000018.1 GCA_937870915.1 uncultured Ignavibacteria bacterium | reverse complement strand
AGTCCGTCGCGCGCGGACCTCGTCATTGTTACAGTCACATATGAAGGTGGATCTGTCACGCGAAGAGTACGCACTCCGACAAATGTATCTGTTGACATCGGCACCTCGAAGGAGCCCCATTGGTTGATTTGCCGAGCTACATCTCCATCAGGTCGTTACCTTGTGTTGGAATCAAGTCAGGCTGGCCACTATACGTTTCTTGTCGACACCAAACTCGGAATCTATCGTGTGCTTGAAGACCTACTTGGATTTAGACCAAGCGTTTGGAGCACAACCGTGTTGACGTTTTATGACTACACCTTCTCCTTCAATTCCGACGAATCAGTTGTTGCTTCTACGATGAAGGCCGTTCAGACGGGTGAACGGGGTTCGCTGTCCTACTTTGGACGAAGGTCACTTCTTCAATCCACAGACTGCACTCTTCCTGACGCAGCTGTGGATCGATCCTTTGACAATGGCATTGACCCAGTCTTCTTCGATCAAACCGGCAGCGTCCTGTTCGATGGATGTGTTATGCTAGATGCGACATCTCGAGACACTCTTGTTCTTCTCGACACAGTACCTCCAACACGCCTTCTAACGGATGGCCGTAGGTATCTCCGATATTGGAAGAGTCAATTTTCAGCCCGCCTCGACAGTATCGTTGTTAAGGACTTTCCATCACATCAAACTCTCCATAGAATTCCTACCCTCGGCGTACAGAGGCTCCTTGTTTCTCCCAGCGGCACCGTTGTATGCTTTCAGCAAGACAGCACGCTCATATTGTACGATGTTCCGCCGGCACCCTCGAATCCGATTGCTGTACGCTCCATGCGATCTATTCCGATTCGTGAGAACACTCCCATGTCACTCCGATATGGATGTTTCCCAGTTAATCGTGGGTTCAGCGTCTCAGCAACCATTTTGAACCAACGCATGGATGGCCCCCTTTTCACCACTCTGAAGACAGGGGCCTATGTGATCGACATTGATATTCGTAGCCGTGACAGCATCATCGTGAGCACCAAGGAGGAGATTGAAGTTCTTCCGTTCGATTCCAGCGCGCATTCTGTTTGGAGAGGCAAATGCCCGATAGATACGAGAGGCGCATTGAGCCCATCCGGAGATAGAGTAGCATTCGCTGGACCGATGACCCACGTCACTGCGATTGCATCGGGACACGTGTCGGCCTATGCAAAAGTTCCTTACGAAGTATTTGCACGATCCACGAATTCTACACTCTATCCTTCGAAACTCGCCGGCTGGATAGGTGACTCAATCATAACTGGCTTGACATACAGCAAGTCTGCGGTTCATGATTACTACGGCCAAGTAAATGGTACGATTGCATCGCTTGTGATTACATCTATTGACCTCACGAACGGCAAGGTCCATACGGATGGATTTGAAAACAGACGAAGTGGCTATACTCCTGGTTCCTTCTCCGAGCACTGTACTTTTACACCTTCACTATTGTCGAACGATGCAACAGTCATATTCGTTGAAGCGCTCAACAGCCAATCTTCTGGTTCCGTCTCGGAATGGAACGGAAGGATCTACCGATTGACTACATCGGGCATCAGCCAACATCCGCAATGCAGGCTTTCTCGGACTTTCGACACCCACCCATTGACAGGTCGAAGTATTTTCTCTAACGCTGTCGATGCCGATTTGAACAACCCGAAACAAAGAACGTGGTATATGGATGCGGAAGATTCTGCTTGCAGGTATCTTCCAATTGGGAATGCTTCGCGTGTAAGTTACCTGAGCCAAGGTAGGTTTCTCCTTGTTGACTCGCTCGTGTTGTACACAAACACACTCACCCGAGTCGACACTGCCTCTATTCCACTCGGTGGACTCTCTATGCCAGATTCATATTACTACCTGGCGTTTCGGAACAACCACCCGTATTGGTATACGGACACGGCTTCTGTTGATATTTACGACCTACCTGAAGGCAAGATTGTAGGTACATTTAGCGTCATTGGAGGAGTACTAGGCATCACAAGTGACAAGAGTGGCTCACGTATTGGATTTACAAGGAAAGACTACGTATTCGAAGTACTTGATACACGATCACTCATGCTATCAATAGGGCTTCCCTGGCCCGACACGCGTGTAAAATCATTACCAGATACAACTCGGAATGATTGGCCTGATTCTTCTGACGCGGGCGAGCCTCAGATACTGTGCGGACATTGCGCGTATCCAACACCAAGCGCCGCCGCCATAACGATCACGAACGGCGATAGCGGCTTCTACCGATGCACTATTTATGACACACGTGGAATGGTGGTACGTCACATTGATGCAACAGACTCATCCACGGCTACGGTTTGGGATCTCCTCAACGAAACTGGTGCGAGAGTCTCAGCAGGAGTCTAT
>CALMZQ010000017.1 GCA_937870915.1 uncultured Ignavibacteria bacterium | reverse complement strand
CATGCGAACAGGAAAGTCTGTTCCTTCCCTTAAACAACGTAGCTTAGCAGAGTGTCCGTTTTAACCGATCCATCTCAGTTCGCTAGTAGCAGAAGCAGGCGTGCCCTATGTCCACGATGGATGGTGGGGGAACTACGATGACTTTGAAGCATCGATGCCGGAGATTGCCGCTACTCTTGGTGCTGAAGAACGTGAAGAACTAGCGCAGTTGTTTCGTGCCAGATCGTTGAGTGGACCTCGTACCCTCATATGGTTTCTTGGCAGACTCCTGCGAATGGTCTCACCCAAGACTCTCGTCAAGGTAGGTGTGATCCGGTACATAACCTATCTTCTTATGGGGCTCCTCAGTATCCTAGGGATGCTGGCACTCCTGATCCGTATGCCACGCGTGATGGCCACCATCGTGAATGATGTGCGTGTCTATGGTGGACCGGAAGGTGATACTGAACGTGCGATTTGTGAAAACATCGATAGGCGTGTTGCTGCGGCGTTCTTGCGATTGTTCGGGCTCGACCTCAATCTTGATGAACTTCCGAACGAGAGTAAGATCCACCTGGAGTCAAAACCCGTTACGTTCGACACCGTAGTGTGGGTCTCTCACAGTCTTGGTACGGTGATATCATACAACACAATGCTTGATGTGATCTCGATCTGTCGTGATGCGATCAACGCCGAAGCAAACGACGCTACACATGAGGTCACACGAACTCGCGCAGCCGCTGCAAAGCGCGTGGTGGCCGGCTTCCATCGATTCATTACCATGGGGAGCCCCCTTCAAAAGGCCACGTTCCTTTTCGAAGAATGTCTTCGCGATGAATCAGAGGCAAGCACCTTCCTTTCGTGGTTTACTTCACAGCGTATAGCCATTGGCCGCGAAATGGATGAGTGGTGGATGAACTACTATCTTGTGATGGATCCGGTATCTGGCAGACTACTCCATACGCATCGTTTCAAGCCGTTCGTACGAAACATCCACCCAAGCTATATGGGGCTCCCGGCTGCCTCACACACCTCGTATTGGAGCAAGAAACTTGTTAGCTCGCCAATCTTATCGCGCGCATTAGGCAGGGAAGTATTCCCGTACAACTGGCAGGCCGCCGAATGGAGCGAGCGACGTGTTTCATTCACGCGCGTCTTAGCTTTCTTGCTCGTGGTGTCACTGCCGTTCATCATCTACTATGCAGTGCGATGGTACTTCACACACTAACCACATTTGCCTATGACGTTATGACAATATGACGTTATGACAATATGACATTATGACGTTATGACGATATGACGTCATCTCGTAACTAGTAACTGCGTAACTAGTAACTAGAAGGCGTCTCCCACAGAAAAATAGATCGCCGTATTCCCATCGGAAGAATAGCCCATATCGATACCGATCATCGTACGCGAATACTTCAGAGCCATAATACGGAGTCCAGCACCTGCAGCTCCACGGAAGCGGTGGAAGAGTTTTTCTTCCGTATATCCATCAACTGCTGGACGTGAAGCACTGGTGAAGTTGCCAAAAACGACTGCCCCTAAAAGTCCGGAACGCGTGATGGGGAAGCGCCACTCAACTTCAGCATAGGCCAGGGATGTACCACGGAACCGACCTTGCAAATACCCGCGACCGCTTCGACCATTGAAGTCGTACCCAAGTGCTGGCAGATCGAGGTAGGGCACCGTTCCGCCAAGTACACCGTGAATGTAAGTCCAAATGCCAAGGACGTTGCGTGGAAGGATGTCGTCGAGTGAGATATAGGTCCTATACTCTGCCCATCCAAGTGTGCTGGTCTTTGAACTTCCCATGAACGATAGGTTCTGCCGTAAGGCTAGTCGCGCATAAGGACCATAGAAGGGGCTAATGGAATTGTCACGCTTGTCATAAACGGCTTCAAGCGAAAGTCCTGCTGTTTGATACTGTGTTGGGTCGAATCCGTAGTACCGACTGTAAGCATAGTGCGACGTAACAACTAACGCCGCAGTATCAAGATTGAGATTTTGGTCAACAATGTTCCGGTGGAAGTCAAAGAGCACTCCAACTCCAGCATAGAGTGCATCGCTAAGTTGATGTAGTGCCATCTGGTGAAGTCGGAGGTAGTCGAATGCCATTGGTTGCTCACCGGGTACTGGCACACTGTGAATTCCGTTGATCGTAAACCCACCAAACACTGGCGACCCTTCAGGCGAACTTGAACCAAGACCGTATGTGCTTTGTGTAAAGTCGTAATAACGCCAGTCGATTAAAAACTGCCATTGATCTTTGCTTGAGAACAACGTGGACTGCGTTGTGACAATCGTCTGGTCCTTGGTCGTAATCGATATCGACCCTTGCGACGAAGACATCCGCGTATCTTTTGCCGAACCGAGATAATACCCTGCTTGCGCACCAATGCCCAACATCAAACCATTATTTGGATTCGCTGCAATGAATGGTAACAAGAACAGGGAAAGGGGCGGCGTCTCAGCACCGTCACTCGTATCCATCGCCAGCTTCGTTAGCCTGATCTCGTCTTCCACAGATCGTAGTCCGATCAGATCCAACAGGTCCTCTGAAGCACCCAGCTTCTTAAGCAGAGGAAGGTTCACCAGCGTGTCATTCTCTTGCCCCACAACACACGTTGTAGTTGCAACAAACAATGCAAGAACGACTACTGCTCTCATCCCTCAAATTAGCACATTAGCACATTAGCACATTAGCACATTAGCATTACTCGTAGCGCAGAGCTTCAATCGGATCCAAGTTCGCCGCCCTCCATGCCGGATACAGTCCAAAGCCAATGCCGATAATGGTGCATATCACGATGCTGAAGATCACCGTACCCCAGGGGAGGACGTAGACGATGGTTGGCATGTTATTGTATCGCAAGATCTCGGTTACGGCCCATGATGTGCTGAGACCGCCAATCATTCCCGTTAAGCCCCCTAACTGACAGAGGGTGATACTCTCGATGAGGAATTGTCGAACGATCCATGCCTTGCGTGCACCAAGTGCCTTACGAACACCGATCTCACGAGTCCGTTCCTTGACACTTACAAGCATCATGTTCATGATGCCAATTCCCGCTGCTACCAACGCACCAAGCCCACTGATCCACGCCACAACAAGGAGTGCCGTAGAGAAGCCCGAGAACTGACCAGTTAGCGCATCATTTCGATCAAGTTCAAAGTTGTTGTCCTCCCAGGGCTTTACCTTTCGCAGAGAACGCATGATTCCTACAGCCTCATCTTGCGTTGCCTCTAGTTGGAATTTGGATTCAGCCTTGAGTGAAATGTCAACACTGGCATCCCATTCTGACGTGTAATATTTGTTGAACACAGTGATCGGAATCAGCACGCGATTGTCTTGGCTCTCTCCGATGACGCCACCCTTTGCCTCGAGGATGCCAATCACGGTGAATTCCTGATTACGAATGGTTACGGTTCTTCCAACACAGGGCTCACCATTGAAGAGGGTGTTCACGATGTCTGTTCCAAGAATGGCAACATTTCGCGATAGTGCAACCTCCGACTCCGTAACGGGTCGGCCATCGGCAATGGTTGTAACGTTAACGGTAAAGTAGAGGTCATCGATGCCGATGAGTGACACCGTAGGGTTTGTTGATTCTTGTCCGGCCTTGATCGTATATCCGGGAGACGTGTTGCTGATCGTAATGAGCTTTGTATTCGTCATCCGATCTCTGAACTGCAACGCCTGATCATAGGTGATGTTCTTCCGACGCCGCATCTTGGCCCAGTTTGTTCCAAAGACGATGGTTGGTGTCCGTTGGATCAATATCGAATTTTCACCCAAGTCTGCCAGTTGACCATTCACGGCCTGCTGGAGCGTATTGGTGATGGACGTAGATGCGATGATGGCAAACACACCAATGCCGATACTGAGCAACGTGAGGCTCGACCGTAGCTTTTGCGAGCGTACGGCATCGAGGGCAATGGTTATGGACTCAAATATGTTCATTCGGATCGAAGGGCCTCAACTGGATCTAAGCCCGATGCCTTTATCGCCGGAAAGAGTCCGGCTAACAACCCAACCAAGATCGAAACACCAACTGCTATGCCCAAGAGATCAAATGGCACAAGGGGGCTAACCACACTTGCCCAATCCTGCTCAAACACGTGTACGGCTAAGTATTGTGCAGAACCAACGATCACCTGGGCGATGGGGAAGGCAATGAGGGCACCGGCTACACACAACATCGCGGACTCAATGAGAAATTGAGAGAGGATCGACGATCGTCGTGCGCCTATTGCCTTGCGAATGCCTATCTCCTTTGTCCGTTCCGTTACCGATACATACATGATATTCATGATGCCAATTGAACCAACGATAAAGGCAAGAATGGTAAGCCCCATCCCAACAACCCAGATCCCGAGACGAATGTTTTTTGCTTGTTGATCAAATGCCTTCATTTCGTTGATACTGAAATCATCGGGGTCTGCCGGCGGTACATTACGTATCGAACGCATGTGCCCAACGGCCTCATCCCTCACGATATCCAGCATACGTTCACTACCGGCCTTTAACCCAACCGAGAAACTGCGATCAAAAAAACCAAAGGAGGATCGAAATGCATAGAGAGGGATGAAGACTTGATTGTCGATAAAGTCCATGAACAAAAACCCGCGCTTCTCTACCACACCAACTATGCGATAGGGAACACCGGCGATCTTCAAGTACTTGCCTATGGGTGATTCATCGGGAAAGAGGTTCTTCTTGATGTTGTATCCAACAACAACAACCTTTTCAGCTTCGCGCTCTTCAACCTCGTTAAAGAATCGACCTTCTTCTGTAGTTCCTGCAGAGGTGCTGCCGTACGCCGTAGTAGTGCCCATGATTGAGCAACGAAGACTTGTATTGCCAACACTAACGGAACCACCCCATTTGCGAGTTATGGGAATTGTCTCTTCTGCAGACTCCATGCGCATGGAGAGGGCTTCTGCCTGTTCAAGGGTGATATCCTTACGCGCCTCCATCATGCGCCAATTTCCGCCCCCTGCCCAATTCCATTTGTCGATGTAGATCATGTCCTTGCCGATGATGGAGATCGTCTTCTCCCACACCGCATCGAGTCCACCAATGGTCCAGCCCATGAGTACCACGAGAACCACACCCACCACTACACCAGCTGTGGTAAGGATAGAGCGCATCAGGTTCACACGCAGGGATGTGACGGCGATACGGAATGACTCCTGGACTTCAGACAGACGTGGCATTGGGATTTATCTCATCTGATTCGATTAATCCATCACGCAAACGAATGATGCGATGTGCATGCCGAGCTACATCTTCTTCGTGCGTTACAAGAATCACAGTATTCCCACCGCGCCAAAGATCACCAAACAGTCGCATGATGTCTTGTCCGGTTTTTGAATCAAGGTTCCCCGTTGGCTCGTCGGCAAGAATGATAGAGGGGGCTGTAACAAGCGCTCGGGCAATCGCCACGCGCTGACGCTGTCCACCGGAAAGTTCGTTCGGACGGTGATCCATGCGGTCGGCAAGTCCTACACGTGTGATTGCTTCGATGGCACGCTTGCGACGTTCCTCACTCTTGAGTCCGGCATATACAAGAGGCAGCTCCACGTTCTGGAGCGCTGTTGCCCGTGGCAAGAGGTTAAAGGTTTGAAAGACGAAACCGATCTCTTTATTGCGAATAGCAGCGAGATCATCATCGTCCATCTCGCTCACGTTTGCGCCATTGAAGAAATACGTGCCGGATGTTGGGGTGTCCAGACAGCCGAGCATGTTCATCAATGTGGACTTCCCAGAGCCTGATGGTCCCATGATGGCAACGTATTCGTTTTTGCCAAGCGTAAGGGAAACGTTACGAAGAGCAAAAACTTCTTCGTGACCCATTTCATAACGCTTCACGAGATCTGCTATCTCGATGATGTTGGTGTTCATTGCTCCTGCCTTAGGCGACGGAACCTATCCTTGCGCGCCTCGGGGTCTTCTACTCTGACCTTTGCACCTGGCTTCAGGAGCTTGCTGATGGCTTGATAGGGGCTGGTAACGATGGATTCGTCCTTCTTCAATCCGGAGACGATCTCAATGAATCCGTCGTCGCTGATCCCTGTCTTTACAACACGCTCTTGCACTGTTCCGTTGTTATGCATCCACACCATACTTTCCGGGCGGGCCTTACGCTTGTCCACGGCGTCCTTCTTGTTTTCCATGCGCGGGTCTGCCGGACCGTTGGACTCAGCGCCGCTCTGCTTTACGGTCACAGCCTGTATGGGTATGCTTAACACATTACTCTTCGTCTCGGTTTCGATGTCAACACTGCACGACATGCCCGGACGCATTCGCCCGTCCTTGTCAATAAGCCGGATTCGTACTTGGAAATTCACCACTTCTTCTTGCGTGCCTTGGCCACTCACCTTTGGCGAGTGCGAGATCTCGTAAACAATGCCACGCATTGATACGTCGGGCAGGGCATCAATGCGAACACGAGCCGTGTCACCAAGTGAGATCATTGCAACATCGTTCTCATCAACATCTACCCATGCATTCATCACACGCAGGTCTGCGATACGCATCATTTCCGTGCCTTGCATCTGTGCCGTGCCAACAACCTTTTCACCATTCTCCACACCCAGGTAGGTGACTACACCGTTCATTGGAGAGAAGATCGTCGTTCTGTTCGCCGTTGCTTGCGTTTGCTGCAGAGCCCCTTGAGCGCGTTGATAATCGGCTCGTGTTTGAGAATATCTTCCAGATGCAGATTCGTAGGCAGCACGTGCTCGATCGAGTTCTTCTTTGGATGCGTATTCTTTTTTGTAAAGTTCGGCTATACGTTTTAGATCAGATTCTGTGCGATCGAGTTCAGCCTTTGCAACGCTGATCGAGAGTCGAGTGGACTCCGTGGCAGCTCTGGTCTGCGACAATTGCGTCTCCATGATATCCGGCTGGATACGAACAAGAAGCTGCCCCTTTGATACCGTATCTCCATCACGTACTCCAAGGAAGATGATCTCGCCACTTGCCTCGGAGGAGACCTTTACCATAAGCTCCGGTTGGAGTCGGCCGATGGCACTCACAGACTGCGTGATCGTGCGCAATTGCACGGGTTCTACGCTCACAAGTACCGGACCCTCCGTACGTCCGGAAATGAACCAGACGGCTGTTGCTGCGATTACAACGAACAGGATGATGAGGGTGATAACGAGACCCTTGCGGGAAGACTTCTTGGCCATGATCACTGATCTCCGTAGGTACCGACCGTGAATTCTACATAGGTGGCTGCATCATGGTAGGCATAGACCGCAGTTACGCGGTTCACGCGTGCCGTGATGAGCTGATTATTGGCCGTTTGCACATCAAGCAACGTGGCAGAGCCTACGTTGAAGCGTTCTTGAACGGCATTAAAGTTGATCGTAGCAGACTTGATTGCTCTGTCCGTGATTTCGAGCCCCTTTTCCGCGGCTCCAAGTTGGAGGTAGGCACTGCGGATGTTGGTACGGATCTGATTTTCGAGCCTTGCAAGCGTCATAGACTGACGTACATGTGTAAGCTGCGCATTCTCTATGCGGAGATTGGTATTGAACTGATCGAAGACAGGGATACGGAGGTTGATGCCGATATAGACCTGACCCTGCCGATCAAAATCAGCAATGTTGAAGTTCCGCCACGTATAGCCACCATTGGCTGAGAGTGTAGGCCAATATCCAGCGCTTGCCGTAGTGATTCCGGCTTCGGCAGCATCAACTCGCTTTCGAGATGCAAAGATGTCTGGCCGGGTCTCAAACGCCCGTTGGATCGAAGCCGCTTCCGGGCCGATCTTCTGACGGAACGTCTCTACTGTCTGTGGCGTAGCCTCTGATGGAATTGATGTCTCATCCACGTCGATGATCTGCGTAGGATTCACACTCATCGAGGCCAGCAACTGGGCCTTGGCAACATCGAGATCGTTCTGTGCGGTAACTACACTCACTTCTTGGTTTGCAAGTTCGGTCTCCTGCGACATCACCTGTTGAATGGTTGTGCGACCACTTTCTTTCAGCGCTTTGATGCGTTCAAACGTTGCTTCGCTCAGGGCAAGATTTTCACGTCGAGCATTGAGTAGTTGTTGCTTGCGAAGCACATCGATGTATTTCCTCGTTATGTCGTAGGCCGCAAAGAGTCGATTGAATTGTACATCAGAGGTTGTTGCTTCAACATTGCTTTGGGCGGCATCGTATTGCGCCTCTCGCTGAAAACCATTAAACAACGTAAGGTTCAAGAAGCCATTCAATCCATAGGTATTGGGAAGGGGCTGGCCAACAATCGGAACACCGTTGACGATGGAGAATTGTTCTCGGAGATTGGTGAGCTGACGTGAATAGTTCGCCGTTATTTCTGCAGAGGGCAGATAGGCACCAAATGCCTGCGTGAGACCAGCACCGGCAGCTCGTGATGAGGCGTACGATTCTTGGAGGTCAAAACTATTCTGAATTCCAATGCGAATGCACTCCTTGAGTGTCAATCGGCTCGCACTTGGTTCTTGAGCCAGCCCAACAAGGGGGCTAAGCACAGCAATGATGAGAACCACACGTCGAGAAATACGCGTCATACCGTGCGCCTAATGTTTCGTTGTCGATCGCTTTACTGGTTGCCCCTGGCTTACCCACCGTCTGCGTGGATCAGCCGATCGTAATTCCCAGAGTGTGATCATCTCTGTTGTTTGATGTACACCCTTCACCTGAACGCCACCGGGAATGGTCATCGTGAACTTGTTCTCAACGGTAGCAAACTGATGAATGATCACGTTCCATTCGCGATCAAAGGTTACAAGGCCGTAGCCGGCAAGTAACGACTGAGTATGGAAAGAGTTGCCGCGTGACTGGATTTCTACTGCTCCGTTTCCGGTCTGGGTGTACTGTATGCGTTGCGTTTTGCGCCCCAGCGTATCAAAATGATCGAGTACGCGCCAGAAATTCTGTTGCAGAAGTATCGGCTGCGGTACTGCGTTCTCAACTAGGAGGATGGTGTCTTGGGACAGCCAGCTTTGTTGTTGTCTGCCACAGGCAGTGTCAATGATCGGTAGCAACATCGGCTGAAAGACTCCGCCGGGTGCCACGGTTGCTGCCGTGTCGTTATCCGATCGGGCATAGGCGCGATGTCCAAGTGCATCGATGCCTATGTACTGCCGTCTGCCAATCCAAGGGTGTGAGGTACGGACTGACGTGTCCTTCCCATTGACGTGACGTTCTGTGGCAGATACAAGTCGGAGATTGATGTGCATGAGTCCGTTCGAAGAAACGGAATCGCACACAACGTGCATGATCTCGCTACGGAATTTTGCGAACCGTTGTCCGCTCTCTACATCCACACTATCCATAGCGTTAACAGCATAGATCAGTGTATCGCCCCCTCTCAGATCATACCGAAAACACAGAGTATCCTTGCCGAGAACAAGGGGCTTCCCACCCGGTACAATATTGAACTGGGCATTGCTGACCACTGTTGCGGCCACAAGACAGGCGGTGATAACAAGGCAACGGATCACTTCTTTTCAATGCGACGTTTGACAGTAAAGGTCAGGTGCGTATCTACCGGAATGATCATCTCTTGCTGACCGGAAACGGACATACGTGTATCACTCGTAACATCACCAATAGTGACCACAGTCATTCCCGTCTTTGCTTCTACAAAGGTTCTCGAACGAAACACACCGGAGCCGTCTACCTCTAAGTCGATGCCGTTCGTAGAGATCGTACCGCGCTGATCGAATGCCGTTGATTCTGTTTCGATGAGCCAACAACGAAACCCAAGTGTATCTCGAACCCCACGGTAGGTGTTCTTGAGGTTCATTGTGGTGAAGATCGTACCATCTCCCTGACCGGCGGCAATTGTATCGGTAACCGTCCGGACCCATGTATCGCCTACGCGAACTTCATTTACCGGAAAGACAGTGTTGATGCGTTCCATGATTCGCATGGAGCTAAATAAGGAGCTCGCTTCATTGTTCGTGCCACGGTCTACAGAAACGATCTTTGCCGTTGGGTCGAGGGTCATGGTCATCATGGCGCCATCGAATTGCGTCAGCGACATCGATGTATCCATACCGGGTACGTTCTCATCCACGCCTCGCACCGAGACAGATGTTTTGGCATCGGAGAACGTGCAGGTAATGGATGAACGGTCGAGCGTTGCGTCCGCCACGGCCATACTGATACGGACCGAGTAGGAGATGTCATTCGTCATATCCTGGCCCATCACGCTCATCTGTTGGGAAGTTGTTGTCTCTGCATCATACCGGAAAGTCATGTTCTTTTGAAGCCGTAGACGAAGCAAGGTTGCATCACCAAGCATCAATTCGGCTGTCTGGGCCGAGAGGCTCGCAACAAGAACGATCACGATCAGATGTGCGGTTCGAGACACAAACATCATAGAGATGGTTACTCCAGGGCGGCTGCTTCGCGCTTCTTTGCACGTTGGCGCATCGTGGTGTCGAGGATCTTCTTGCGCATGCGCACTGACAATGGCGTTACTTCGAGAAGTTCGTCATCCTCAATGAACTCGATACATTGCTCAAGAGACATCTGGCGCGGGGCTTCGAGTTTGAGCAGTCCGTCTGAACCACTCGAACGCATGTTCGTGAGGTGCTTCATACGACATGCATTCACGCTCAGATCGTCCTCACGCGCATTCTCACCGATGATCATGCCTTCGTAGATCGGCTGGCCGGCCTCAACAAAGAGAGTACCACGAACCTGCACCATTTCGAGTGCATATGATGTGGACTGTCCGGTTTCCATAGAGACAAGTGCGCCACGGAGTCGGCCACTGATAGGCCCCTTATAAGGCTGATATGAGTCGAACGTATGGTGAATGATACCCATACCACGTGTAGACGTAAGGAATTCCGTACGGAAGCCGATAAGTCCGCGGGCAGGCACGAGGAAGTCGCACCGCACACTATCATTACCCGGCGTCATACCCGTCATCTCGCCCTTGCGCTTACCGAGACTTTCAATCACTGTTCCTACGTGTTCCTGCGGAACGTCTACCATCACGTTTTCGATAGGTTCGATGAGGGCACCCTTTTCATCGCGGCGGAAGAGAACTTCCGGACGAGATACGGCAAACTCATACCCTTCACGGCGCATGGTTTCAATAAGGATGGCTAGTTGAAGTTCGCCACGACCCGATACCTTAAAGACATCCGGCGAGTCTGAATCTTCAACACGTAGGGAGACGTTGTTGCGTAATTCACGATACAGGCGTTCTCTGATCTTCGGTGTGGTTACGAACTTGCCTTCACGTCCGGCAAGGGGCGACGTGTTCACCATGAAATACATGGCGATTGTTGGCTCTTCGATGTTCACATAGGACAGCGGCTCTGTACGCGACGCATCAGCGATGGTCTCACCGATATAGACGTTCTCAAAGCCAGAAAGTGCGATGATCTCACCGGCAGATGCTTCATTTACCTCTGCACGAGCGATACCCTCATACACATACATCTTGGTGATGCGTGTGGACTCCTTCGATCCGTCCGGCTTGATGAGGTTAACATTGTCGCCAACCTTTACCGAGCCCTCAATGATCCTACCAACAGCAATACGGCCCACATAGTCAGACCATGCGAGAGCGCTGATGACCATAGCAAACGGTACATCCATGTCTACCATCGGAGGAGGGATGTGCTTGATGATGGACTCGAAGAGCGGATCAAGAGACACGGCCTCTTCAGCCATCGTTAGCTTCGCAACGCCAAGCTTGCCGATTGCATAGATGATAGGGAAGTCGAGCTGCTCGTATGTTGCGCCAAGATTGATGAAGAGTTCCATGATCTCATCGAGAACTTCTTCCGGACGTGCGTCTTGGCGGTCGATCTTGTTGATCACGATGATCGGCTTGAGGCCCATGTCCAAGGCCTTGCGCAACACGAACCGTGTTTGCGGGAGAGGACCTTCTGCGGCATCTACGAGAAGGAGCACGCCATCCACCATCGAGAGGATACGCTCTACTTCACCGCCAAAGTCCGAGTGGCCCGGGGTGTCCACCACGTTGATCTTGTAGCCATTCCAATGCACGGATGCATTCTTGGCCATGATCGTGATGCCCTTTTCGCGCTCCAAGTCGTTCGAGTCCATGACCCGTTCGGCAACCACCTGGTTATCGCGGAACGTTCCGCTTTGGCGAAGCATGTGATCCACGAGCGTTGTTTTGCCGTGGTCAACGTGAGCAATGATTGCAATGTTGCGATAGTCCGACCGGTTCTGAAGAGCCATATCCTTGTCTGCATTGGGGTTAGTGCGAACTACAAAGATACGCAAATGACCGCGTACTGGCACTCCGTAGTATATTTGGCGCTGTTCTTCACTGTTTTTGGATCGTAGACATGCAATTCCTCTACCGTTCTTTGCTGTTGGCTCTGGCAGTTGTTTCATTAACGTCGTGCGGGACCTACACGGAGCTTATAGGCACGTGGACAAAGCCGGAGTACATGAACAAGGGCTATAAGAAGGTCCTCGTCTTTGCCGTTGGCACAAAATCCCTCGTTAACCAATCCGTGGCAGAACGCGCCGTAGCCATCAGGATCGCTAAAACCGGAACTGTGGCTGTACCGGCAAGTGATGTGTTCCCGCTAGCCACGTATGATGCCAACAAGGATGGGAAGATCGACGATCCAACGATTGCCGACAAACTCGCAGCAAAACTCAAGGTAGATGGATATGAGGCCGTATTGATCTTTGGCGTCAAGGACATCAAGGAGCAACAGCGCTATGTTCCGGGAACCGTTACCTACCAGCCAACCTCGTATTACAATGGTTGGTCGAATTACTGGGCTACCACATATCAAACAGTGGAAACGCCGGGCTACTACACAACTGACGCAGAAGCCTACGTAGAAGCAAACATGTTCGATGTACAAACAAGCGATCTTGTCTGGTCTGCCCAAACTGAGATCCTCAACCCGGGCTCTCTCTCCGATGCTGCTGATTCCTTCGCCGGAACGATTGTTCCTTCGATCATTAACAACGGTCTCGTTTCAACTAAATAATTTTCAAAAGGGGCTCACCACGATGATGAAATTGTCACTACTCGGACTGTGTCTTTCTGCAGCGTTCCTCCTTACGTCATGTGGCGGTTGGGATGTAAAAACGGATTATGATCCGGACATCACGTTCAGCACACTCAAAACGTATTGGATCTCTGATCACACAAAGATCCCAAACGATATCCTGGCCAAGGAGGAAATTGTTCGTAAGCGTGTAGTATCTGCTATCGAAGCAGACCTTAATGAAAAGGGATTTACAAAGGCGGCAGACGAAGCATCGGCAGACCTAACTGTCTTGACATATGCCGGTGTTAAGGAAATGGTCAACTACAGCACCATCGGCTATTCCTATGGCGGGTATTGGGGATATGGATCACCCGGCATGTACGGCACTCAGGTTGTGGAGAACCGGTATTCCGAAGGCACACTTCATATCGATATGTTCGACACAAAGAAGAAGATGCTAGCATGGAAGGGTCAGGCCTCCGGTGCACTTCAACAAGCGCGCAACCCGGAAGAACGCCAGGCCATCATTCACGAGGTCGTTGGTGCAACGCTAAAGAGCTTCCCGCCCAAGAGCAAATAACCTAGAAGTAGTTTGATTCGTCCCGCCACCGCACGATCTTCCAGACGGCATCGGTGGCGGGACGTTCTATTCTCAGGTTCACGCGGCCCTGGGCACGTATCATATCTGTTGGGCTAAGCGTTATCGTCAGATTGAATCCGCGAGATATACTCTGTGTGAGGCTATCACCTTCTGCCACCACAACATCATTCCATACAAGGTCCAGTTGCTGCGCAGCATAAAAGAGTCCGTGTGTAGCTAACATATCTTCATCGCGACCCCACGTTACGTCCACGCCCTTATCGTAATTCCGATACACAAAAGAAAACGTACGATCGAGTAAACGACCGTACGTGAGAGTATCTCTGAAGACATATGAATACCGGAAGTTCTGAAACAGTCCTTCCACCGTTCTCTGGTCACCCAAGATCGCCGAAGCATCGCCATCAACGGCAATGGAGGGGGCAAAGGGGTTCGTGCAAGAGGCAATGATGCAAACGAACGCACAATACGTGGTGAGACGTGCGATCATGTGATCATCATCACCAGAATCTCAGACCGAAGAACATTGCAATACTCGTAAAGAAGCAGATCCCTCCGGCCCAACCCAGAACTGCTGCACGGATTGGTCCGCGAACGCTTGTGCCAAGTGCGCCCATGATCATTCCAAGGAGCCCCGTAATCACTCCGCCCACAACAGGATGCCACCCCATTGTTTTCTGAAGTGCAACGGCACCAACGATGGCAAGAATACCAACCGTGATTCCCAAGAACCTGGTAGCAATGGTGTCCTCAACGTGATCTTCTTCGTGTACGTGGTCGTGTGCTGCGTCGTGCGACATAGGGGCCTCCGTGTTTCGAATGATGAGTAGGAAATATACGGAGATACGCGGTAGGGGCGAGGCCCCGCCTCGCCCCAGGTTACGGTATAGTGGTATGACGGTATGACGAAATGACGGTATGACGAAATGACGGTTCGATCAGACGTTGGGTAACCATAGCCGCATAGAAGATATTTTGGAGCCTGTTATCCACGAGAGCAATCGGCGACAAACTGTGTCGTGCAAGTCCCCATATTGGCCGCGGACGCATTCAAATCGGTCCAGAATAAGAGTTGTTTGCCCTCGAATTTTTGCCTATCTCGCAGAAACAGGGCAAAAAAAACCCGACCAGAAGTCGGGTGAAGGACACGAGGTCCTGCAGCTTATTACTAAGCCTTATTGTGTAAAGGCATAGTGCTGATCTTTGAATGCGGTACGAACATACATCTGTCAATTATTAAATGCAAGAGGCTTCTGTGGGAAAGATTCTTGGACTCGATGTTGGGTCAAATTCACTTGGATGGGCCATAGTAAACACTGCCGAAGATGCGATAGTTGGAATGGGATCGAGAATATTCACTGCTGGAGTAGACAACCTCAATGGTGAAAATGAAGCATCTAGGAATGCCCAGCGTAGACTCAAGCGCCAGCTGCGGCGCCAGTATGAGCGGAGTCGGCAGAGGAGAAATCAGCTTCGTCTTTTTCTCATACGCAGTATCCTCCTCCCGGCAGAATCTGACAGTTTCGATGTACTTCTTAAGCAGGATCCGTATCAGCTTAGGAAGAAGGGGCTTGACGAACGACTTGAACTGTTTGAGATAGGTAGATGTGTTGACCATATCAACGCTCGTCGCGGTTTTCGCTCAAACCGCAAGGCTTCGTCAGATGAAGAAGAGAGTGGTGTATTGTTTAAGGGAAGCCCAGACGATGACAAGCCGGGAATTGATGCCATAACGGAATCACTTCACCCAGAATTGCGACGGTTGAAAAGCTATCAGAAGGTGAAGTCAAGAGTCTTGGATGGGCACCCGGATTATTCAAAAGAGTTTCGTACGGCTGGCGAATACCTAGCTGGATTAAATCCGCGAGAGGTCCGCAGGCGGAAGCGGTTCTTGTTGCGCGAACATCTTGAAATTGAACTCGATCTCCTTTTAACGAAGCAATCTCAATTCCACAAGGAGCTTACTCCAGAGAAAATCGAAGCGATCATGAAGCTAGTATTCTGGCAACGGCCGCTGAAGACTGTGCGTAAACTTGTGGGCAACTGCAGGTTTGAGATTGGTAAGAAGCGATGCCACAAGAGTCACCCTGAGTTTCAACGCTTCCGACTCCTTCAACAAGTCAACAATCTTGAAGTGTATGGTCCGGGTCGGGTTCTGGACGATGACAGAAAACTAACTGCCATGGAACGTTCGGCGCTTCTCACATACCTAACTGAAGAGAAGAGCATTGATACTACGAAGCCACGGAATGTCCTATACAAATTGCTCAAGTTGTCGACGAAGGCCGAGTACCGATTCAATCTTGAGCGACTCGATGCCTGCAGCACGATCGCAAAGTTCACAGATGTCTTCGGGCCGGATCGAGTAGCTATGATGACCCAAGGAGAAATGCACAGCATCTGGAATGTCTTTAATCTTGCTGAGGACGCAGAATGGCTCGAGGAGTATGCAAAAAAGACGTGGCAGCTGACGCAAGAACAAGCCATCAAGGCGTCAAAACTTCGTCTAGAAGAAGGGTATGGATCACTCTGCTTAAAGGCAGTTAGGCGCATTCTGCCACACATGGAAGACGGACTGCTTTATCACGAAGCATGCGAGTTAGCGGGATACAATCACTCACAGCCGGAAGGGGAGATCAAAGTCTCCGATGTAGTCCCGGCTCTCTCAAGCGCTGATATTCGAAACCCAATCGTCCAGACATCATTCGCAGAAATGCGAAAGGTTGTGAATCTGCTGATCAAACGTCACGGTCCATTCGATTCCGTTCGAGTTGAACTGGCAAGAGAGCTGAAGAAGCCGAAGATCGAACGAGTGAAGATCGAGAAAAGGAATAAGTGTTTTCGAGACGAGAACGAACAGATTCGGCAAAAACTGCGACTAGAGTTTGGACTAGACTCGCCCAAACGTGCAGATATAGAGCGCTATAAACTTTGGGAAGAGCAAAATCACAAGTGCATCTACACAGGCACCGCGATATCGCAAGACATGCTATTTAACGGACCGGTTGACATAGACCACATCATACCATATAGCCGCACATTGGATGATTCAAGAAACAACAAGGTGTTGTGCTTACGTAGTATAAACCTGGCGAAGAAGAACATGACCCCGTCAGAAGCCTGCGATGCAGGCATACTCAACCGTAGTGAACTACGAGAACGCGTTGATTCACTTGTGCGAGCTAACAAGATCAACAAGTCTAAGAGCGTACGATTCTTCATGTCAACCGAAGACATGCAGAAGCTTTATGGAGAAGACTTCTTATTGCGCCAACTCAATGACACTCGATATATCGGCCGTCTCACAGCTAAGTATCTTAGGTACATCTGCGAGGACGTTGTAGTGTCAAATGGCATGCTGACCTCGGCTCTACGTAGGCGGTGGGGGCTAGATGCCGTTCTCCCCGATCTGGCAGCAGTTGGCAGGGCATGGCTCGATGCTGAGGCACATTCAGCGGGTGCGAAGAGTAGAGCCGATCATAGGCATCATGCCATTGATGCATTGGTGGTTGCACTTACGGACCGAGGTCTTCTGAGTAAGGTTGCTCAACTTAATGCAAGGGGCTTTGGTGCAGACCTCGAAAAGCACTATGCAGACGGACGTATCCGATTGCCTGAAGAACCATTGCCCGGTTTGAAAGCAATGGCAACACAGTGTATTGACAACGTCATTGTTAGCCACAGAGTCAATCGCAAGCGCAGAGGTCAGCTTCATGAAGAAACACTCTATGGAATTGCCCATGATGACCAGGGCGTTCCACTCACAAATGAAAAGGGCATTCCACTCTACGTTGTCCGCAAACCAATTGAGTCTTTGACGGCGAGCATGATCATGGATGTTGTAGACCCCGTGGTAAGGGAGGTCCTGCTTTCACGACTTCGTGACCTAGGAGTTGACACAACTTCAAAGTACACCTTGCCGAAAACTGCCTTCCTTGAACCGATCTACATGCCTACGAAGAACGGAAGTCGAGGTCCTCGAATCAAGCGAGTGAGAATCTATAAGCCATCTAGTAACATGGTCTTACTTCGCGACAACGGTGTGTATGCCGAGCCGGGTTCAAATGACCACATCAAGCTTTATGAGTTCGATGCAGCAGGAAAGAAGAGGAGCTGGAAAGTCCTCTCACTATTTGAGAGTCAATCGAACAGACGGGGCGACACCGCCGAGCAACCTGTGATGACTCTCAGAATCAACGAAATGTACATAAAAGACCTAGGCTCACCACGTGAAACAGTGGACTCATGGCAGTTGTACCGGGTTCAGCACATGGATAAAGTAAGTGGGCAGACGGCTTACAGACATCATGCGGCTGCAAGCTTGCATGACAACGCTAGCAGGCTTTTCACGATGCCCAATACTACTCGTGGTCTGAAGGTCAATGTTAGTCCGGGACTGGACGTCGTCGCCGATGTGCCGCGCGAGCTCAACGG
>CALMZQ010000016.1 GCA_937870915.1 uncultured Ignavibacteria bacterium | reverse complement strand
CAGGCAAATGCCTTTCTCGGCTCATTGTACGATCAAGAAGACAGTCCGCTCTATGACCCACAGAAGGCCGAAACCTATCTCATGGAGGGTTATACTCTTGGCCTCGAGCGAAGGACCATCAGCCCCCTTATCCTTGAGCACCTAGCGAGGTACTATGAGCATCACAAGGATTATGAACGGGCACTACGTTTTATCAAGGAACTCTACGATCATCGGGAGCGGGTGCGCGATGACACGGCGCAACGTAGGATATCCCAGCTCGAAGCGCGCAGGCGTATAGAAGAGGCACACACACTTGCCGAGATCGAGCAGCTCAGGAATGTGGAGTTGAAGGCAGCACAGACATTACTTGTAGAGAGTGAGAAAATGGCCTCGCTTGGTCAACTCACAGCAGGCATAGCCCACGAGATCAACAACCCCGTAACCTTTATCGCCAGTTCCGTTGCTCCATTGCGAAGAGACCTACTGGAGTACGAATCAATAGGTGGCACAGGCCCCCTTGCTGATGAATTGCGAAAAGAGATCTTTGATCTCTTGGATGGAATTGAGACCGGAGCACGTCGCACAGCAGAGATCGTGCGGAGCCTTCGAACATTTTCGCGTTTGGACGAAGGGTCGATAAAGCTGACAGACATAGTGAGCGGAATTGAAAGCACACTTACCTTGCTCAATACACGAATCAAGGGCATCATCCACGTTGTGCGAGAGTTCGTGGATGTTCCCCACATTGAATGTAGAGCCGGACAGATCAATCAAGTCATCATGAACATCCTTTCCAACGCTATTGATGCGCTGGAGAAGACCAGCAACCCAACCATCACCATACGGGTTCGACGGTTAGGGGGCGAGCACGTCACGATAACAATAGCCGACAACGGAGCTGGGGTTCCTGAGGCGTCGCTGCCCCGACTTTTTGAGCCTTTCTACACAACAAAGGACGTTGGTAAGGGAACCGGCCTTGGGTTGTCAATCAGCTATGGTATCATTGAACGTCATCACGGACGAATAGAAGTCCACAATGACAACGGAGCGGTATTCTCCATCACATTGCCGATCGTCCAGCCGGCGGACGGCGAGACCAAGAGTTAGCCATGAACACAGAACTTGCCCACATCCTGTACGTTGACGACGAAGAGTTCAACCTTACGGCCTTTCGCGCAACGTTTCGCAGAAGCTTCAACGTTCACACAGCACTCAGCGCTACTGAAGGCGAAGAGATCCTGCGAACACAGCCGATTGAAGTGATCATCACCGATCAACGCATGCCTGAGGTAACAGGTGTGGAGTTTCTCGAGCGCGCGCGTGTTTCAAGACCAGAGTCCATCCGCATGGTCCTCACCGGATTTGCAGATCTCGAGGCCATCATCAATGCCATCAACAAGGGCGAAGTCTACCGCTACATTACAAAGCCGTGGGACGAACACGAGCTGAAGATGGTGATCGATTCCGCAGTAGAGACCTACCGTCTCCGATCGGAAAACAAACAGCTCGTGGAACACCTTGCTCGCTACAACGAAGAGCTTGAGCAAACCGTTGCCACTCGAACAGCAGAACTCAAACGCAAGAGTGATGATCTCGAATCATCCAATCGATCGGTGATCGAGCAGAACCATCAGATCACAAAGCTCAACGCAGAAAAGGCAGAGCTCCTAGCCCTGGCAGGGGAAGATCTTCAACGTCCACTCAAAGAGATCCTCTATGCAGCATCTCATGCCATAGACCGCGAGAAGAAGCTCAGTGTGGACGATGCATTAGCCTCCTTTATCACGATACGCAGTGCCGGCACGCGTATCCAAGCAGTGCTTGAGAATTTGCTTCTCCTTAATACCATTGAGAAATCGGGTGTGGCCGTCTTCCCTACCCATCTCGACCCTGCGATGATCGTGCAAACCGTTGTAATGGGTCATATGCCACGCGCCAAAGAAAAAGGAATCATCATATCCTTCGATCGTATCGGCGGATTTGGCATGGCACATTCTGACCCGGCAGGCATCCAAACCATCGTTGAACACCTCGTCTCAAACGCAGTGAAGTTCTCGCCAAGGGGCTCCACCGTTTCTATCTCCGTTGAAGCCCAGGATGGCGCTGCCACCATCCGCGTTGCGGATCAAGGCCCCGGATTCACAGACAGTGACCGCGCCAATCTCTTCACCAAGTTCGCCACCCATAGCGCCAAACCAACCGATGGAGAGCTCACCACCGGCCTCGGCCTGAGTATCGTGAAGAACTACGTTTCGGCCCTCCAAGGTACGATAATCTTGGAGCCCCCTACCGAAAACGGTGCTGTATTTGTTGTGAAGCTGCCTGCGATGCATCGCTGAGGCCCACTACGTAGTCGTGGGCCTCAAATAGTTTGCTTTTTTCGTCCCGTTGTACGATTTTCGTATCGATACCCACCTCGTACAACGACAAAGGTTCGATAGATGCAATCGCAAGCTTTGACCATCTCTCCAAAGTACCAAGTGGTAATTCCACAGGAGGTACGGGCGCAGATCGGTCTCGTTCCGGGACAGCGCGTGCGTTGGCTCATCCACGAGGGAATGCTCGTCTTGGTGCCGGTTCTCACCATCGATGAAATGCGTGGATATCTCAAGGATCATGATATTCGGCTTATCCGTGACAAGGAGAAGTTTGAGCCATGAAACATGAGCCTGTTGTTCTCGACTCCTCGGCGTGGATTGAGTACGTTCAGAACGGACCAAATGCCGACGAGTATGCGCGCGTATTCAAAGGCAAGAACGTTGAGATCATTGTCCCGAGTGTGTGCATTTTTGAGGTCTACCGCTCCATCGAGCGCATTGTCTCCATGCGTGAGGCAATGGCTGTTACAATGGGTATGCAGGCCTATGTGATAGACGAACTATCTTCGGACCGTGCTCGCCAAGCGGCAGCGATCAGCAGAGCACACAGTTTGTCAACAGCCGATGCTATCATCTATGCAACGGCTCTGTCCTATGGCGCAACACTCTACACACAGGATGCAGACTTCATCAAACTCCCCGGCGTAAAGTACTTCAAGCACCGCCGTTGACTAGCACTCTAACACTCTACCACTCTAACAATCTAACACTCTAACAATCTAACATCATGGCAACACAAGACCTTTCAATGATCTCCACCGTGTACAACAACCTTCCCGGCAAGGTAGCCGCAGCGCGTGCGGTGGTGGGTCGCCCCCTAACTCTCGCTGAAAAAATCCTCTACTCGCACATGGCAGAGATGCCATCCACTGCATATACACGTGGTGGTGCATATGTGGACTTCAATCCGGATCGTGTTGCAATGCAGGATGCAACAGCACAGATGGCATTGCTGCAGTTCATGTCGGCCGGTATTCCAAAAGTTGCCGTCCCTTCAACCGTTCATTGCGACCACCTCATCCGTGCTGAACATGGCGCTACATCGGATCTTGAGAAGTCGCTCACAGAAAACAAGGAGGTCTTTGACTTCCTCGCTAGCGTCTCTACGAAATATGGTATCGGTTTTTGGAAGCCGGGTGCGGGCATCATTCACCAAGTGGTGATCGAGAACTATGCCTTCCCTGGTGGTATGATGATCGGTACAGATTCACACACGCCGAATGCAGGGGGCATGGGTATGCTCGCCATCGGTGTTGGTGGTGCTGATGCCGTTGATGTGATGGCCGGAATGCCGTGGGAGTTGCAGATGCCAAAGCTCATCGGTGTGAAGCTTACAGGCAAGATGAATGGCTGGACCAGTCCAAAGGATGTGATCTTGAAGCTTGCAGGCATCCTCACAGTAAAGGGTGGAACCGGCGCTATCGTTGAATATTTCGGTGACGGTACAGCATCGTTCTCTGCAACAGGCAAGGGCACTATTTGCAACATGGGCGCAGAAATCGGTGCAACAACATCGGTGTTCCCGTATGATGCATCGATGGAAAGATATCTCCGTTCAACCGGACGCAATGATGTTGCTGATCTTGCCAATGGAGTTGCCGATCATCTCCGCGCTGATGCTGAGGTTGAATCCAACCCATCGGCGTATTACGACCAAGTGATACACATCGACCTTGATGCCTTGGAGCCCCATATCAACGGACCATTCACACCGGACCGTGCGATGGAACTCTCTGAGTTCGTGAAGGCCGTCAAGACCAATAACTGGCCGGAAGAACTCCGCGTTGGACTCATCGGATCGTGCACCAACTCGTCGTATGAGGACATGAGTCGCGTTGCCGACATCGCCGCCTTTGCAGCTGCCCACGGACTCAAGGCCAAGAGCGAGTTCACTATCACACCGGGCTCAGAGCAAGTACGAGCTACAATCGAACGTGATGGGATCTTGGCAAAGATGGAAGCCATTGGTGGAGTGGTTCTTGCAAACGCCTGTGGTCCGTGTATCGGTCAATGGAAACGTCATGATGTTCAAGCAGGCGACAAGAACTCCATCATCACGTCCTTCAATCGCAACTTCACCGGTCGCAACGACGGCATCAAGGAAACACATGCCTTTGTTGCATCGCCAGAGACCGTAGCCGCCTTTGTCCTTGCAGGCAACCTCACAACCAACTTCATGAAGGAACCTATCGATGGCGTGATGTTGCAGCCACCTACAGGTCACGAACTCCCGGAAAAGGGATTCGTTCCCGATCCCGATGGATTCATCGTTCCCGCAGAAGATGGTAGGGGGCTGAGTGTGGTTATCGCACCGGAGAGCAACCGTCTGCAAGCGCTTGCACCATTTGCTGCACCGAAGCCGGAGGAATACCTGAACATGCCATTGCTGCTCAAGGCAAAGGGCAAGTGCACAACGGACCATATTTCCATGGCAGGTCCGTGGTTGCGTTTTAGAGGTCACCTCGACAACATCTCCAACAACATGTTCATTGGTGCTATCAACTACATCAACGATACAGCTAACGCCGTCAAGAACATCTTTACCGGTGAATACGCCGAGGTGCCGGCCACGGCGCGCGACTACAAAGCCCGTGGCATTTTCTGGGTTGTTGTTGGTGACGAGAACTATGGCGAAGGTTCATCACGCGAACACGCTGCCATGGAGCCCCGTTTCCTTGGTGGCAAGGCCATCATCGTAAAGAGCTTCGCCCGCATTCACGAGACGAACCTCAAGAAGCAAGGCATGCTCCCGCTCACCTTCGCCAATCCGTCGGACTATGACAAGATCCGCGAAGATGACCGTCTCTCTATTGACATCACCACCATCGCACCTGGCGCGCCAGTATCTCTTGGCATCACCCATGCCGATGGAACGAGCGAGACGATCGAACTCAAGCACACGATGAATGCTCAGCAGATCGGCTGGTTCAAGGCAGGCAGTGCGTTGAACTTGATCGCAGGTCGTTAATGTGCTAGTGTGCTAGTGTGCTAATGTGCTAATTGAAACGGCGGCCCGCTATCCCAGAGGATGGTGGGCCGTTGTGGTATACAGAGTGGCCGAAGCCTTCGTGCTATCGGTACGAAGGACGATAGAACTGAGCTGGGTTCAGTCTTGAGAGGAAGATGGGACTGTTGCACATTTTCGTTTTCCACCTCCATCTATCACTATTCTGCGACACGAGAAACGCCAAGCGCGTCTCGTAGTTCCGTGCACCATGATACGCTTCACCGTTCAACCGGATGAACTGATTGGGCGGGATAGGTAACGGAGACTGACCTAAGCCGCATCCAAGATTGAGCTCCTCAACTCGGACCCATGCATGACGGGGCGAACGACGAGCCTCGAGACACATCTGAACGCCTTCATATGAACAACCAAGCCATATAGTGTCGGACCTTCGATTAACGATTCTTACTAGAAGTTTGCTTTTCCCGTCTGTGTGTTCTGTGATGAGATAAACACTGTCCAAGCCATCTGCCCGTGTGTCAGCGCTGAGTCTAGACATCGTTGACCGATCAATACTCTTGGGCTGCAGATCTTCGTCCCCTCTGGATACTATTGCCCCAAACGAGTCACCTCGATAGGCAATATCTCTCTCGGTAGTTGAGCTTGCACGATCCTTACCTCTCCAAACGATGGCACCGTGGGATGACACAACGCACATCGTATCGTGGATCGTAACTATAATATGATCACGAACGATAGACACGAGGCTGTCTACCCACATCGTATCAACCTGTACTAAGGCGACGCCATTGCTTCGGAAGAAGCGCAGGAAGGAAGGTTCGGAGTATTCTTCGCGAGCGGTCACAATCCCAGTGTCATTGGACACAACAACGTCTTCTCCTGGAATACGTTTGAGGGATCGAAGAAACTCTGACTCGAGACACATCTCCCAGTCATATGAGCGGAACACAGTGCGAAGTGATCTCAATGTTGCTCGACGGTCAGTACCGATGAACTCTGCTACAGGGTGGCGTGCCTTTCCGTACTGGATGATCTCGGTTTCCTCTCTCGTAAGCACATCTCTCGTTCGGCCGGTACGGTCTATGATCTGAGCGAACACTTCGTCATGGTTCTTCCCGTAGTACAGAACGACGAGCGGGACGCCATACTTCGAATCGACAGCGCGTACCCCTTCAAAGGAACGGATCGATATGCCTGATCGATCGATCAAGCGCCATGAATGATAGGCTGGGTTATCGTAATCATCGGACTTTGTTTCACTGAGAAGTATCCTACACGAATCGATGATATAGAACTTATGACCTGGCCTTACAATCTCCCGACCCTCGGACGTAACAACTCCGTCACCTGAGTCCGTTTCCACAATTGACATACCCCCTTCAAACGGAGACATGTTGTTATAGGGACCTGTAAAGATCGTTCTACCAGAACTGTCGATGACTTCTGCTCTATCATTCGAATACACTGTGGCCAGTCCCTCTGAGAAGGACATTGCGACGTCCCACTGAGGCTCAAGAACCCAGTCCCCCATCTCATTGATGTACCCGAAGAGCCCAGTGTCTCGAACTGCGGCAAGTCCGTCCGCGAACTCTCCTGCAGAACGGAATCGATGTTGTATCACGAGTTGCCCGCGTTCATCTACATATCCCCACCGATCGTTCACACAGACAGGAATCCGCGTTAGCCCGACTCTACTCTTGATGCGGTCGCGCTTCTGTGATTCTACAATTGCAATCACGTCATCATGAAGACGATCCATGTGCATTGGTAGCAAAAACGCGAGTCCGATCAGCGTAAGAAATAGAGCCACTCCGAGCAACCATAGAGATCGTGTACTCACATTCATCTCCTTTTAGGTGTTCTCCACCAGAAGAGTTTTTTGGGTGGAATCGCGTTGTTGCCAACTTGCTCCATCCTTGACAAAGAGTCTGACTCATGTATTGGACCTATCCTCTACACACGTCCTAACTAACTCGATCTTGCATCGCCCCTTCCTTTAAACGTAGACTAGCTTTGGGTCCAATTTAGAGATGTATTCAGTGGCAATGTTTTTCAAGCGCGTATCTTTCAAGATGTCCCCTAACAAATCCTGCCCGGTGGTTTTGCGGTGTAACAACAGCATCGTTGAGATCTTGGCATTCCGCCATCCAATGGCTGGGAATCAGCTCGTCAAGGGCACAATTGAACAGGGTGAATCAGCACATCAAACCGCGATCCGTGAACTACAAGAAGAAGCCGGCCTATTGAATGCAAACATTATTGGTGATCTCGGCACGTGGGAGACGGGATATCAGGATCAGATTTGGTCGTTCCATCTATGTTCAGTTGATACACAACTACCGGATGCCTGGGATCACTTTACATTTGATGATGGCGGTCACGTCTTTAGCTTCTTCTGGCACCCTATCAACGCGGAGTTAGCCGAAGACTGGCATGAGGTGTTCCGAGGTGCAATTACATTTGTTAGAGTGGCACTACAACAGTGAGAATGGTCTTCAGGTGATAGCAACTCAAGGCCGGTAGCGCGTTGAACTTGATCGCAGGTCGTTAATGTGCTAATCGCAACGGCGGCCTGCTATCCGAGAGGATGGTGGGCCGTTTCGTTTATTGCGTTTGTTTCGTTTATTGCATATGTTGCCTACACCATGAGAACATTCACACTCCACACATCAACGGAATCGGTACGTAATGCAGAACAGGCTCTATCTGCACTCTCTCCATTGATGAAGCGCAAGGGTCGTTTCCTACGTATTCGACCTGAGAAGGATGGCGAGCCAATACAATTGCCCCGTGAGGTATTTGACATCTTCATAGCCGTTCTTCGCCAAATGGCTGACGGAAACTCAGTAGCCCTCGTCCCGCTGAATGCAACGCTTACAACGCAAGAAGCAGCGGACATCCTCGAAGTGTCTCGTCCCCATTTCATTGCTCTGTTAGAATCCGGCAGGATACCCTATCGAAAGGTCGGCTCCCATCGTCGAGTACTTCTTACAGACGTAGTAGCCTTCCTCCATTCTGAGGAGCAGGCTCAAAAGAGGAAGCTCGATGAACTCACTTCGGAAGCACAGAAACACGGTCTCGGCTATTAGTTCATGCCGCCGATTGTAGTATATGACGCCTGCGTGTTGTTTCCAGCACCTTTGAGGGACCTGTTGGTGCGGATGGGTGTTAAAAGACTAGTACGTGTTCGTTGGAGTGATGAGATACTTGACGAGTGTTTTCACGCGATCTTATCGCGACGTCCCGACCTTGACATGTCAGCATTGGCGAGAACTCGGGAATTGATGACCGAAGTCCTTCCTCACAGCCTCGTTACAGACTATGAGCAACATATTGCGGCGTTGAATCTTCCGGATCCAAACGACCGGCACGTGCTTGCGACGGCCATCGCGAGCAATGCCACGACTATTGTGACATCGAACATCCGAGACTTCCCTTTCGAGGAACTTTCAACGCTTTCGATAAGAGCCATTCACCCCGACGACTTCGTTTCTGCATTTATCGAATCTCATCCAGACACTATAATCTCGATTGTTAGGGAGCAGGCTGGTGCACTACGAAACCCACCCCATACAATCATCGAGCTAATCGATAAGTTGCGGGCATGCAGTCTGACAAAATCAGGTTCACAATTACTCCGATTGATTGATTCGAATCGTCAATAGTTTTCTTGAATGACCTATGATAGTCAACTCACTCGCGCATTTTGTACGGACGATACCTACGACAATAGGAGTGTTGCGGGTTGCGTGCACCGAGCAACACATTGTTTCTCTCGATTGGAACGTCGTTTCGCCCGATGAGGGGGCTTCTCACCATCCCCTGCTACTGAAGGCAGAGCAACAACTGTTGGAGTACATAGACGGTACGCGGTGGGTATTCGATCTACCATTGGAACCGCAAGGAACGGAGTTCCAGAAAAGTGTTTGGGCGGAGCTTATGAATGTTCCCGCAGGAGAAACACGGACGTATACGGACATTGCTGTTAACGTAGGAGGACGGGAGAAGACACGTGCAGTGGGGACGGCAATCGGTCAGAATCCGATCCTCATATTCATCCCCTGCCACCGCGTGATTGGTCGAGATGGGAAGCTTACGGGGTATGCAGGGGGTCTCCACCACAAACTGTTGCTGTTGCGGCATGAGGACTCGATGTTTCGCTGAGCCCCCTACCTTTCTCAACGGCCAGGTTACGGGCCCTGCTTGCTTTCAGTGCTAAACAGAACGGCAATTCCAATACTGAGTCGGGTTGGAGGGTATTCTGCCGTGATATAGGGTCCGGAAGACCCGCCGAATGAGTAGGCACTCATTTGGTCGTTGACGAAGTCGTGTTGGAAGCGCACTTCTCCGCGGAGAGATACAGGCTCGGATACAACAAAGTCACATGCGCCCATGAGTGTGATCCCGAAGAGTATTGAATCGTCAGAGCCGGCAGAGACAGAAACGGATTGGATCGGTGCCGTCAGGCCTGTCTGTGCACCATCGGTGATCGTTGCGGTTCCCACCACATCACCTGTGGTAGAGACCCTAAAGCTGAAATTTGGTCCGAAGCCGAACATGGCCCGGAATTGTTCATTGATCCTCTTCTTCGTTGTAAGAAGCAGCGGGCACTCCAAGATAGTCGCGACCGCAGTAGCCTCTGCTTGTACGAAATACGACGTCCCGCTCGACGTAGTTGGATAACCTACTTCCTGTGTGAGAGACGCTGTCCGAATCGACGGGTCTGTTTGCAGGCCGAGCTTCTCCGTTATGGAAAGTCCGGCTGAAACACCATACGTGAAGCCCAGTCCGTTCGACGAACTTTGAACAGATCCTGTCTCCTCGCCACCTTGGAGAGTAGGCACGATGCCACCACGAACTCCAACGTAGGAGCTCCCGCAGCCAACAATGATCAGAGCGCAGATGATGATGAGAGCATTCATGGATGTGTAAATTCGCAAACAACGGGAACAACACGAGTAGAACGATCATTTTAATGACGAAACACCGCATATATTCGATGGTCTTTGCAAGTGTCTATAACCTCTATGTGGCAAAGGCAGAGCGTAAGAATCGCACCAAGGATGAAGTGAATCAAGTAATCTGTTGGCTCACGGGGTATGATCAAGTTGGCTTGCAGAGACAGGTAGATGTACAGACCACCGTGGAAAGCTTTTTCGAAGACGCACCAGCGCTAAATCCAGCGGCCACTCTTATCACAGGCACGATCTGCGGCGTTCTGATAGAAGACATCCAGGACCCCCTCATGAAGAAGGTTCGCTATCTCGATAAACTCATTGATGAACTGGCGAAGGGTAGGCCCATGGAGAAGATCCTCCGAAGAGTTGTGTAAGCCAACTACGAGTTATCGTGCTGTTGTTGCATATACGAAGTTTAATGCAAATATCTCGATACGCGAAGCAGACGTATTGGTTGAATGGCGTATGACTTTCGTCATAGGAATAGATACGCCCCCTGCGTAGGTTTTTGTGTTCTCAATATCGTATTGCGAACACATCGCCACGATACACGAGGGAAAGTATGCAACGAGTTGCGATCGTAACGGGAGGCGCTTCCGGGATCGGGAAGGCAGTTGTTGAACAATACATTCGTGACGGCATTGCGGTGGTCATCGCCGACGTCAATGACGAGGCCGGTGAGTTACTTGCGGCTGTGCTCCGAGCACACAATGGCAAGGCATTCTATGTTCATTGTGATGTGTCGTTGCCGGAGGACAATCATCGCCTCGTCGATACGGCAATGGACCAGTTTGGTCGACTCGACTATGCCGTGAATAATGCAGGCATCGCAGGTGAGCCAAATCCAACGGGAAGTTATAGTCTCGAGGGTTGGAACAAGGTCATCAGCATCAATCTCAGTGGTGTGTTCTATGGAATGCACGCACAGATCCCAGCTATGTTAAAGTCTGGATCTGGATCGATTGTCAATGTTTCTTCGATCCTTGGTGCGGTTGCCTTTGCCGCTGCGCCTGCCTACGTCACTGCGAAACATGGCATGGTTGGATTGACGAAGGCTGCGGCACTTGATCACTCCGCACAAGGCATCCGTGTGAATGCGGTGGGACCCGGCTTCATCGATACACCATTGATCTCTAGCATAATGGACGATCCTGCAATGGGGAGCGTTATCACTTCCCTGCACCCTATCGGAAGGATCGGACGTCCGGAGGAAGTGGCTGAGGCGATCTGCTTCCTCACAAGCGAGAGAGCATCGTTCATCACCGGTGCCTACATACCGGTTGACGGAGGGTACCTGGCACGATGACAACGATCGACCTCAATACACCTGCGCGCAACGCATTGAAGACTCCGAGGGCTGCGGCCATCGCGGGAATCATCTTCTCCGTGCTTCTTTCGATCAGCCTCGTCCTCATTGCGATGTCTGTACCAAAGGACCCGGAGTCGGTTGGAGCATGGCTCGAAACAGGTTCGTCAACCGTGAGCCTTGCGCTCAACCTCGTCCCCATCGCAGGCATTGCCTTCCTGTGGTTCATCGGCGTGATCCGTGATCGATTAGGTACGCGCGAAGACAAGCTCTTTGCTACCGCATTCTTTGGTAGCGGCTTGCTCTTTCTTGCGATGCTCTACTTCAGTGCAGCCGTTGTGGGTGGGATCATTATGATGTATGGATCCGATCCCAAGGCATTCATTGGCTCTGAAGTGTATGCGTTTGGGCGGGCGATAACGTATCAGCTCACCCACACGTATACGATGCGTATGGCCGGACTGTTTATGATGTCAACTTGCACCCTCTCCATCCGCACCGACATCCTCCCTCGATGGTTATCCATCCTTGGATATGTCCTTGCAGTAACATTGTTGTTAGGGGGCGGGCTAGGCAGTGGAATACTCCTCGTCTTCCCTGCTTGGATCTTTGTTGTAAGAGTCTTCATTCTACAGTCGAATCTCCGATCCAAGAGCGACATCTAGTTCATCAGGCGCGCAGACCATTACTTACAGCCCTTGCTTGCTCGTGGGCTGCCTCGAGTTTTGCTAGCGCGTCAATAGCACCATGTGATCGCTCCTTGTCAACTTCCAAGACAAGATGACACGTAGGACAGACCACTGAGCCAACGTAGAGCAGGTCTGCTATTGTAACGTGAATATGTGTAGCACACTCCGGACAACGTAGTCCGGGATCCCTGCTCACTTCCACCACGGGGATCGTCTCCTCGGGCTGACGGCCGAGGAGACGGTTCCACCATATTGAGATCGAAGTAATGATACGTCGAAAGAACTGCGTCACGGCTGTTTCTCCTTCTGTGTGTCGGAGATTCCCTCTTGAAGCAGATTCATGAGACTTACCATGCCGTGTGTGAGATCGGCTTGCTGAAGAGTAACAGAGATGTCCATCGTTAATCGACCCGAGTCACCGGATGATGTTGGTCGTTGCAACGATGTTTTAACAAGGGGCGAGGCTATGATCGCCTTCATCTGCGGTCTAGTTGGTGTTGACGCTGCATCTGTGATCACGAGAGACATATCGATCGTTGCTTCGCTGATCTGCAGGGACGGAATAGGTACGATAGTAAGTAGTGGTACACTGATCGTTGATTCAACACTCGTTCCATCAGCAGACCGACGACTATACTTGAACGAAACAAGTCGAGGAGTACCGATATCGTCGGTGCCCGCTTTTGTTCCGGGGTTGGAAGGGGGCAAGAACCCAACCTCTTTAATGAAGTCCGCTGTGGTGCGAGCGGCTATGGCTTCTGCTTCTATCAGCGCACGCAATGGAGCACCGAGGAGATCGCCAAGAGTTCGCGGTGTGAGTGCGCTCATGTTATTCCTCCTCCTGTGGAAGAATGTTGTTCACATCCAACGAGATCGTGACCGTAGAGATCATGTGTTGAGGAATGTCCTTGAGATCCTCCGCTACAACGTCAATGACCATGCGTTTCTCAGAAGGCTGAGCAGCAATCGCTGCGAGTTTGGCAGACAGCGCTTCTGAGATCTGTTTGATTGATAGGAGGAACTCTGTAGAAACGCGATTCTGGATCTGCATGCGCTCATCCTTCATACGCGCTTCTGCGAGTTTCGTTTGTTGAGGAGTAAGCGTCTGTCCGGCACGCAGTTTTGAGATCGTGTCAACATGTGCCCGAGCGTCTCTAAGCGTGGTGAACTTGCGTGGTGTCAACTGAATGTCGGTTGAGAATGCAACCAGTCGCACGTCTGTGTCCTTACGTTCTTCAACTACGATAAGGTCCTTATAGACCTCCATTTTTGCTGACTCAGCAAAACGCAGGGCTTCGGATCGTGCGGCTACCGAAAGCTCCTTTTCAATCGATTCCGGCGCTGTTGACAGAAGCCCCATTTTAAAGATGGATTGCTCGATTTTTGGATCAAGCGGAAACGGAAGAGAGGCTATGGAAGATCGGACAACATCTCGAACACGTTGCTCCTTTCGTGCGCGATCATCCGGTGAGTCATCTACACTTCTGACGGCAACCTTCAGATCGATCTTCAGATCGCGTATCTCGGTACGTGGAATGGTGAACGCACGGAGGATAGGATCCTTTGCATAGGATGAGACCAAATCGCGCACCGCTAGGTCTGCCTGACCCCGTGCCTCAGTCACATCGCGGAGTATTGCGCCAACAACATCGCGGAGATCTGCCATAGCCCCTTACCTCCCTTCTAGCTATTACGTTGAAGGATCGCTTCTTCGAGGATGCCAAGTACCCTACCGAGTCCGGCCGGCATTTCATCCTGAACCGCTCGAACATGGATATCCATTGTGTACTCTACACGGTTGCGGGAGGACTGCGTCTGATTGCTGTTGTGTCTGGTGGCCACTTTTGCGTTGAATCCCACCTTTACCGGAGAGAGGAAGAATGAATACCCAATATCGAGAGAGGTATCCGTTGCCACCGACGAAGAGCTTGAGGATGTGCTCTCGTGTTGTTCGGTGATGTTGGCGGTAAAGTCGATGGTCATCTCATCGATGCGGATGTACGGAATCGGGACGATCGTCAGGATAGGTACCTGCAGTTCGATCTTTTCCGTATCAGCGCCGGGTGATGAGGGGGCAGTTGCACCCGCACCCGAACCAGCGCCTGTTTTGAGTCGTGTATATTTGAACACAACGTATCGTGTATCACCAAACTCGGCCGGATCCGGAGGAGTAGAGCCACCACCTGACGGTGTGGGTGGTACAAATCCAACGTTCTTGATGAAGTCTACTGTGGCCTGAGCAGCCAACGCCTGTGCACGGATCGCAGCGATCATCGGCGAACCGATGACTTGTCCAAAAGGCAGGGAGCGGAGAGTGCTGTTCGCGAACCCCATAAGAGCCTCCAAGGGAGTAAGTGGGAAAACGTAATGCGATGCTACTTCCTCTGGCGCAACGTACGTAGAAATACGTACCGAGTCAACTTTTTTGTGTTTCCTTTTCTACACATCATGCCTGAGCCCCTTAAAGAGATGTTCAACCGCAGCGCCATCAAAGCCATCTCCGAGCTTGTACAGGTGGCCTACCCGGTGTTTGACGCAACCTCATTCCGCCGCATGGCCACCACCGGACTGGCCGATCTCGAACTTCTGCCGCGGGCCAAACACATCGCAGTTGCATTGCACCGGCATCTGCCGTCCGACGTGCCCTCGGCCCTCGACATCATCGTGAGGGCTCTCCCCAAGCCCCCTAACGCAGAGGAGAGCCAGGAATTCTCATCGTTCATCTACATGCCCTTCACGATCTATGTGGCGGAGCATGGCCTGCCTCATTTTAACGAGGCGATGAAGGCCAACTATGAACTCACACAACGGTTCACTGCAGAGTTCAGCATCCGGCCATATTTGATGCATCATCAGGAACGGACGCTGGAAACCCTTCATCAATGGGCCACGGACCCAAGTCATCATGTTCGACGTCTTGTGAGTGAAGGCACTCGCCCCCGACTTCCTTGGGCCACACGCTTGCCGGAGTTCCAGAAGAACCCCAAGCCCGTACTTGCACTGCTCGAAAAGCTCAAGGACGATCCATCTCTCTACGTTCGTCGGTCTGTTGCCAACAACCTCAACGACATAGGCAAGGACAACCCCGATGTATTGTTCTCTACAGCAAAGAAGTGGTTGAAGGGGGCAAGCACCAACCGAGAATGGGTAGTGAAACATGCATTGCGCTCTTCGATCAAACGTGGCGAACAGGGCGCATTTGCTGTGTTAGGGTATGACAAACCGCCATCCGTGAAGATCAACAATTCGAACATTGATCCAGCTACACCAAGGATCGATGGCAACGTCTGCGTGACATTCACAGTGAAGAACACATCGAAACTCACCGAAAATCTGCTCATCGATCTCAGTGTCCATTTTGTGAAGTCGAACGGCTCCACAAATGCCAAGGTCTTCAAGCTCACCACAGCACAGCTTGCCCCAGGTGAACATATCGATCTGCGCAAAACCATCTCCCTCAAGCAACACACTACACGAACGCACTACCCAGGCGTGCACCGTGTGGAAGTGTTGGTGAATGGAAAGCCGTGCGAGTGCGGAGAGTTCACGCTGAGCGCGCAGGGCTGACCAGGGCGCTGACCCAGGGCGCTGACCCAGGGCGCTGACCCAGGGCGCTGACCCAGGGCTTCACACCCGGGCTTCACACCCAGGCTTCACACCCAGGGCTTCACACCCAGGGCTAAAGCCCTGGGTCATGCAAGCGTGTCACGTTTCCCTGCCGTGGGTGCACGTACATGCATGACGCATTCTTACACACAGCTGTATTACCACGTTGTCTTGGTAACGAAGTATCGTACTCGGTGGATCCGAGAGGTGATCGAAGTGATCGTGTGGTCGGTAATTCGCAAGGAGTGCGAAAAGATCGGCGGCAAGGTCTACAAGATTGGCGGGGTAGATGACCACGTTCACATCGTTGTAAGCATTCCACCTAGTATTGCTCTCTCAACGTTCATCGGACGGGTGAAGGGGGCAACATCCTTCAGACTCACAGCAATGCTTCCCGCCCTCGAGGACTTCCGCTGGCAAACCGGCTACTACGTGAACACCGTGTCACTCCGTGCTCTCCGAACCGTCATCCGCTACGTAGCACGCCAGCGCAAACACCACTCACGCTGACCCAGGGCGTCACCACTCACGCTGACGCTGACCCAGGGCTTTAGCCCTGGGCGTAACGCTCGCCCCCCTACACATACCGCGTAATGGCCATCACTACAACGGCAACGAGCAACATCACTGCAGCAATGCGACCGCCCTTGCCTAGGCGCTCACGTACGCTGTTTAACTCGGCGATCTGCTCAGGTGATGGTGCCCCACCAGCCGCACCGATTTCCGCCGCTATGGCACCCATGCGTTGACTTGCCGGACGTAAAACAATGGCACCGAACACAAAGGCTAACAGACCCGAGATACTTCCGACCATCAGTACACTGCCATGTGTGCTAGACATCCATTCAACATCGAATCCACCGGAAACTATCCAGAGCATCCATATACCAGAAGTCACTACAAGAAGTGGCGACGCCAACATGTACTTTATCAATGGCGTCTTCCCTGCCAAGGCTTGCATAAAAGGTCCAGAAGCTGGGCCGGCCAATCTACCCGCAGGTTCAATGAAGAGGGCCATGCTAAATGTCCACCCCGCCCATAGTACGCCAAACAATATGTGGATGAGTCGAAGAGTGATCATGAGTTCGTTCATACGCGTTTCGTTGCAGTTTTGTGTGAAATGAGAAGGTGCGCATACGCACCCACAACCCATAGGTTGCGACGCCTTTTTCCATCGGGCAAACATGCTCCGTCATTTATCTCGTCTCCTCTATGAATCGTCGCACCTTCATTTCAGCATCTGTTGGGGCCGCCACACTTGCTTCTGCCCAACACATTCTCGCCGAGAGCACACGGACACCACTCGTTATCTCAACTTGGGACCATGGCCTTCCTGCCAATTCCGAAGCACTCCGAATTCTGCATAACGGTGGCTCGGTCCTCGATGCAGTAGAGCGTGGTGTGATGGTCGTAGAGTCTGACCCCAACAATCTTAGTGTTGGATTAGGGGGCTTACCGGATAGAGATGGCATTGTAACTCTTGATGCATCGATTATGACGGGAGATTGCAGAGCTGGATCCGTGTGCTTTGTACAAGGGATCACTCATCCGATCAGTCTCGCTCGGATGGTAATGGAGCGCACACCACACGTAATGCTCGTTGGATCTGGGGCAGAAAGATTTGCTCGCGAGCAAGGTATCACTCAACAACCAAATTCGCTTACACGTCAGGCTCGCGTTGCATGGGAAGAATGGTGCAAAGAGAAGAACTATTCGCCGGTGATCAATATTGAGAATCACGATACGATCGGACTTCTAGCAATGGACAATGCTGGTGCGATGGCCGGCGCATGTACCACGAGTGGATTAGCCTATAAAATTCATGGTCGCGTTGGCGACTCTCCAATCATTGGTGCCGGACTCTATGTTGATAATGAGGTAGGCGCGGCTACGTGCACGGGTCTCGGGGAAACGGTCCTACGAACGCTGGCGTCGTTCCTTGCCGTTGAACGTATGCGAATAGGCGATCACCCACAAGCTGCATGCGAAGCGGCCATCAAACGAATCGTTTCTAAACACTCGAACTATCGAGAGTTCCAAGTTGGTATTCTTGCTATTGATGCAGCTGGCAGACACGGGGCATTCAGTATCCAAAAGGGGTTTACCTATGCCGTACAAGACAATCTCAAGGAAGCTGCGTACTACGTGAAGTAGTCGAACAATGAATCAACGGCTACAAAGTCCTTGACCTCGTGTGTGGCTGCAAGCTCGTCGCGATCTACACGATTGACTGCACAGTGTACCAAGATCAGTTGAAACGAATTCTCCAAAATCTTGGTCCGCTGCTCATCGAGAGAACACGCAACCTCCACGGTGTTTCCAAATGCTTTGGCTACACGAGCAGCTCCAAGGACAATACGTTCGTGCCTTCCAACTACGAGAATGCGCATAGAGTATACTTAAGGTGTGCGACGCAATGTTAGAAGTGCTATGATTTCATCCAGCCTTCTCTCGATACCGACGAGTGAATTGAACTGCGATGGGTCTGTATGAGATCTAGCACGCAATTGTTCGCGCGTAGAGATTATTCGTGTTCGAAAATCATGAGCATCGATGATGCCTATCAGGCTCATTGCATGCGCTTGGTGTTCGGAATACCCGGCTGTTTCAAAACGCAACATGCTGAGGTTGAACCTCCGAAGTATGGGGCCCTCAATGAACGTTACGTCCTGGATATTCTCTAATGGGATGGTTTTCTCTACTTCTATGAAGATACCCTTCCGGTATCGCAATGCTTTGTCATCAAGTGTACACTGCAACTTGACAAAGTAATGTCGCGCCCACCATTGGCCTACGCCCAAGAACCAAATGATCGCAAGCGGGATGCCGACTATCGACGCGCCAAGGAGGAATCCAATGCGAAGCACAAGGTAGGGTCGGATCAATGGATTGAACGCAACTCGAATCTGGTGGTCACTATCTGACATGACACCTCGCTCATATCTCATTGGAAAAGTTTGGCATGGTCTACGCCTTCCAGTACGATGCCCATTTCATCATCAAGGCCTACACCAAACACGTAGAGCAACGTTTCACGCATAAGGTTGGGCAGATCTCCCCCTACAACGCGAAGGTATGGTACATCTGCCAGTGTGTGCGATACCACCTCATACCCGTGGGATGTAGCAAGGTCCACAAAAACCTTTTGTTTGGCCAGGTTCTCTTTTGAAAGCAGAACATAGTCTAAACCAATAACTCCGTTTTCCAATGAGAATTCAACCGTAGGAATTCCATCGTTCTTCTGGGCCTGGTTATATGGGATCAAGAAAACGGCAAATACATCCGTATTCGTTGAATCTCTCACGGCATCATGAACCCGCACAACATCTTCAACAGTAACAACGAGATCCTTTGCATCAAGGGACCTACCACCATTGCGGACCCGATAGATCAAATACACCGAGAGAGCCACTACAGCTAGCACTGCGAGGATCATATCCACATTAAGGCCCATTGCGATTCCCACCGGTTGGTCATTGATCCCCCAAAATCACTTGATACGTACTCTGGACGAAGCCGGAATCATAACTGCGCGTACGCTGGTGTGTACAACGCACGTCCTTGGGTAAACTACCAAAAAGTGGTATCCCCTCTCCAATGAGAACCGGAATTCGCGTTATCGTCAACGTATCCACCATACCCTCACGCAGAAATGATTGGATCAACGCACCACCATCAACATAGATGTTCTTTGCTCCAGACTCTTCACAGCGGCGGATGATGGTTGATACATCGCCCCCTACGATCTCATACTTGTCAGGAGATATGTGCGGATAGTCTTGCTGCGTTCTAGAGCTAGAAGCAACGATCACGCGAAGTCCATCAAACGGCCATGACTCGAATCCAACCACCGCATCGAACGTGCCTCGCCCCATCACGATGGTATCAATGCCACTTATAAAGTCATTGTATCCATGGTCATCAGTTGAGTCTGTTGCACCTAACAACCAATCTAGGCTACCATCTGGCCGTGCGATGAATCCGTCTAAACTCGTTGCTATAAACACATTCTTTGTCATTTGCGTCATTCCGTCATTATGTCATTCCGTCATTCCGTCATTTCGTCATTTCGTCATTTCGTCATCGTCATCCGGTCCTGGCCCAAGAAATGCCACAAACCCTTCTTCCCTGATGATGCGTTGCACCAGCCCTAGGGCTTGAGCGTCCGATGAAAAGGTTTCCTCCCATACCGACGAATGATCATGGTCGTCCACAACCTCAAGGTACCACTGCTTTGCCCCCTTCTCACGGAAGATATAGACCTCTATGGACCTATCACCCTCGTTAAGGGTTCTGGTAAGGGGCGAGTACTCGTATTCTGGTTGGTCGGACATTGCGCGATCATTCACGTAGTAATGGATTCAGTGCGAAGATCGTATTTCTCGGAGTCAATGTCACACTTCACACTCTGATCTTGAAGATCGCCTTTCGCACATTATGTGCAGGTGGTTGTGGTGCGTGAGCATCGTGCGGGAAGAAGACGGCAGCGATTCCAGGGGTGATACCGAGTCTGGTTGTGGCTTGGTCCGACATCAACAACACATCCTCCTCTTCGCTATATGGCTGGAGTTCGCCGGTACACTCGGCTAGTGGACGCCAGAGAACGTCAAAAGATCCGACTACTGCCAGCTGGAGATCTATATACAACCTATGCGCCTCTAACGGTGGATATGCATCGCGCGGAATATCATCTGCAACGATTACATAGATGTTGTCACCTTCTACGTCGTATCTCCCCTGTTCTACCGTGAGGAGGTCAGTTCTTTTGAGAAATGCTTCAACTGTTTCGAACCATGGCAGATGACGAAATGATGCAGTATTATTAATCTGGTCGATGATCATGATGCGTCCGGTGTTGGTTAGTATTTGGACAAAGCTATCAATGCGCCACAATCACTACGTTTGTCATATGCTAATACTCATGCTCATCCTCATGCTGCTTGCTCCACAACTTCCGGTTGTGGGTCAGCCATATATCACCAGACAATACACGGTAACATCTGACCGAGATATCCCCTACACGGTTGCCCCAGCATTCAACGGAAGAATGGACACCATGAAATTGAATGTCTGGTATCCAATGGATGATAATGCTGAGAGACGGCCTCTGGTAGTATGGGTTCATGGTGGTGGGTTCTCTGCAGGCAATAGAGCAGAGATGAATGCCGTGTGCGAGCGTTGGGCTTCACGCGGGTATGTTGCTGCAACAATTTCCTATAGACTGAGCTTTTATGGCCCATGGCCTTTCGATCCGCCCTTTGCCTATGATACAGCAGAAGTTGTGCGCGCATGTTACCGCGGTGTTCAAGACCTTCGCTCGGCACTTTCATATCTATCAAGCAATGCTGCTCGATACAAGATCGATACGTCTCGAACTATCCTTGGCGGTGTAAGTGCCGGCGCAATCATTGCTCTTCACGGAGCATTTGTTGATGATTCAGACATCCGTCCACCTGCTCTTAGTCAGATAGCACCTGTTACACGAGCATTTGAGCAGTTTCTCAGGCCCGACCTCGGCTCTATGAACGGATGGCAGTCTACCAATGTACCTCTCCCACAGATACGTGCAGTGATTAATATTTTTGGCGGATTACTAGACCCGCGGTCGATTGATGGAGCCCCTTTTGTTCCAACATACAGTTACCATCAAAAGGCCGACCCTGTAGTTGCGTGTGGAACAGCTAAGGGGCTTTGGGGACTACCACTGGATGTCTCTGCCAACTACCCCAAGATCCACGGCAGCTGTACGTTAACAGAGGAATTCGCCAAGCGTGGCGTTGATACCCGTGTGTATGAAACGTGGATATATAATGGAACGGAACATGCCATCCATGATGAAATGCGCGTAGACAGCCTAGCGGCTGTGTTCTGTGTACGCCATATTGAAGCTGTTGTGTCCGTGGATGAAACCTCTTTCGTTCCCGACGAGTCGGGTCTACACACGATTCTCGACCTACGCGGTTCAGTATGCGCCATTACCACGAGCACACTCAGTGGTATTGAACTTCCTGACGGAATATACACGGCTGTTTCTGCTCGACACGCCTTTTTGTTCAGGATCGTCAACGGTGTTGTGATCAGATAAAATAAAACATGACGTTGGTCATTGTATGCAACCAACGTTAGGACGAGTTTCCAGTGTACTACAATGGAGTCAGACGATGTATGCTAACCACAACCCCCTTGTTCATCAACTATTGAACGTTACAGATAAGCCTTGCCTTAGCCTGTACCTATCTGCTCACAGAACACAGCCCGAACGGCGCGATGACCCAACACGATATCGTGTGCTCGTTCGCCGCCTGTCGGATTCTCTCGCTTCAGCATATATTCCGGAAGAAGTGCAGACCCTTATGGCACCTTTCGTAGAGCTGGCCCACGATGAGGTTTTCTGGAATGATCGTAAAGAGGGAATCGCAATCTTTCGCTCACCAGGCATGTTCGTTACACAGCATCTCGACAGACCCGTACCGGACCTTGCGATCGTTGCAGATACGTTTCACATGAAGCCCCTTCTCCGCATCCTTCAGACTCTAGAGCGGTATCATGTGCTTACGCTTACACGCGAACGCGCACAATTGTTTGTTGGAGATCGCGATGGGCTTAGCGAGGTAGACCTTGGACCGGATGTTCCAATGACCATTGAACAGGCACTCGGACATGAACTCACCGAGAGACATTTTTCTCGGTCAAACTCAGGCGGAACACCACGCAGTGTTGGACATTCCACTACATCAGATGAAATCGAGATCGACACGGAGCGTTTCTTCCGTGTTATCGACAAGGTAGTAGCCGAACATGCATCTAAACCAAGCGGCCTGCCTGTAGTAGTCGTAGGACTGAAGGAACATCTCGGCGAATTCTATCGCGTGCGCCACAATCCTAACATACTCCTCGAAGGTGTTGCGGTGCACCCCGATGGCATAAGCCACAAGGAGCTAGTTAAACGTGCTTGGTCTGTTGTATCTCCGTATGTCACCAAGGAGAGTACTCGTTTTGTTGACATGTACCACGAAGCTGCGTCTAAGGAGCTTGGAATTGATCATGTGGTGCCGATGTCTCATGCCGCAATCGAGGGTCGCGTAGCTGCGCTCCTTGTGGAAGCAACACGCCAGGTTCCTGGGAAGATCGATCAGGCAACCGGCGAGATCATTTTTGATGATCTCGATCAGCCGGATATCAACGATGTGTTGGATGATCTAGCCATGATCGTACTGCGTAAGGGCGGCAAGGTCCTGGTGCTCCCAACAGAGCACATGCCAACAGCCACGGGCGCTGCTGCTGTGCTTCGATACTGAACGGTTAACGTTCATGGATGATTCGGATCGTGAGATCCGGTCTTGGCTTGTTCATTGTAGACCTCAATGGTCACGGTGAAGAGAAGTGTGTTCAAGACGCCAATAACATCAGCACCAGTAAAACCAGTGCGATCCAAAGGCGAGTGTAATACCACATTGTGTGTTCCTTTCGAGTTGCCTTCGTTGCTCGATACGAACCTACCGTGTTTGGTGATGATGGTATAGCAAACTTTCCGATATTTATCCGATGTCAAGAGGACCATCGGAGGATCTGCACGCCCTTATTCATGCCCTTACACAGGCAGAGAAGCGCTATGTAAAGATCGAATTGCGAAAACACGTTGTTGGGGACGTGAATCAATCTGAATTGCTGTTCGACGCACTAGCTGGGCAGGATCAGATCGACGAAGTTGCCATCAAGAAGCGTTTTGCGAAGTATGGCTTTGCAAAACGCCTCCCAGAGGCAAAACGGGAACTTATGCTCGTCATTTTGCGGGCAATGAGGCAGTTCAATGCAGAGCGCTCACCAGCTCGCAGAGCCGTGAGTGCACTTCAGGATGGAGATTTCCTTCGACTCCGTAGTCAGTTCCGGTGGGCTGAGCGCCGTCTCAATGAAGCTCTGGAAGAGGCCACCCTCATCCACAACCACGCATTACGCGTGATGGTGCTTCAGTCGATGTCGCAGCTTGGACGCTCCACCGAGAGCATGCCAGAGCCATCCTCATCTCCGATAGACGACCCAATCGTTCAGGAAGCGATGCTCCTTGTAGAAACGGCCTATTACGATGCGATAGCCGATCGCCTTGCGGCCGTTATTCGTCGATATGGTAGAGGGGGCGGTCCGGTTGCCAGGGCTCTTGCCTCGGACCTGGTCAAACATGGAGAAGCTCGTTTTCCGATCGTTACACCGAGTGCCCAGAATACGTGGCTCCGGTTTTTGAGCGCTAAAGCGTTCTTCATCGACAACGACCCCGAAACGTCTTTGCGATATGACCGCTCACGTTTGGATACGATTGAGCGTGACGAAAAATTCCGCTCTGCGAACGTTCATGAATGGGTAAATCTTGTTCACAGTGTAGCTCTTCGATTGGTCGTCCTTCGTGATTTTGCAGCTGCACGCCCCCTTCGAGACAAGCTTCACCATCATTGGCAAGAAGGTTCACGTCAGCTCTCGCCAGCAAATCGAATGGCAGTTGCATCTCAATACCTCAATATTGAGATCCAGTTAGCACTACAATCCGATGACTTAGAAGACCTGGAACATCGGATCCCGTTGTTGGATAAAATTCTGGAAGAACACGAACGAGAAACGCAAACCGAGGTTGGAATAGCCATCCTCTTCAATATTGCCTTGATTGAGATGGGGCTCGGCAAACTCCGTGATGCGCTTCGACGGTTGGCCAGAACAGATGAATACCCAGCAAGCATTCGTGATGACATCCAAGCAGCAAGCAGACTACTCCGCATCCTCCTCCACATTGAGCTCGAAAATGAGTCCGTTGTAACGTCTCTCGTTCGGGCTGAGCGCAGAAGACGTAAAGGCAAACCCATTGAGCCGGATGTAGACATCCTACTTTCGGTTGCCTCGCGTTATTTCACAACCACACCCGGGAAACAACGAACCAAACTCCTGCGCGAAAGCCTCGAGAAAGTAGAAGCGCTTTATGCCGCTCCTCCGCATGAGGCTTTGACGGCGATATTCGAGTTTAGGGTCTGGTTGAAAGCTGCCGTGAACAAAACATCATGGCGAATAGAACTTCGCAAGCTGTCTACATGAGC
>CALMZQ010000015.1 GCA_937870915.1 uncultured Ignavibacteria bacterium | reverse complement strand
TAAGCCCGCTGTCGAGCGAGAGCGCAAATGTCTTCCGATTCTTGATCCCTACCCCGGTCCACGTGATCTGGTAGTTCGGTGTGCCCCCTACCAGCACTTGATTCAGTGTTGGCGTAAGGACGATCAGTTTTGGTGTTGGAAGGATCGTAAAGATTTTACTCAACCCAACAAGGTTGGTTGAGTCCGTTATGCGGATCATAGCCTTTGTTGACGATGTGTCCGGGATATCCCAGCCATTCGTGAAGGTTGCCGTTGAGATCGTATCAAAGTTGCGCCACGTAAGCCCGCTGTCGAGCGAGAGAGCAAATGTCTTCCGATTCTTGATCCCTACTCCGGTCCACGTGATCTGGTAGTTCGGTGTGCCCCCTACCAGCACTTGATTCAGTGTTGGCGTAAGGACGATCAATTCAGGAACAGGAAGAATTGTAAAGACGCCACTATAGCCAACCAAACCGTTTGTGTCGGTAAGACGGATGATCGCCTTGTTCGATGATGTGTCTGGGATATCCCAGCCGGTTGTGAAGCCTATGGTTGATACTGTGTCGAAGTTCTGCCATGTTAGTCCACTATCGAGCGACAAAGCAAATGTCTTGATGACACCGATACCAGTACCGCGCCATGTGATCTGATAGTTCGTAACACCACCCTGAAGTGTGTCGGCGAATTCGGGGGTGAGAACTATGAGTGAGTCTGGTGGACCAAAACCATTCGGTCCAGATACGATGTTGTTAGCAAGAGTGATAGCACCAACGACTGATAGTGCACTTCCCTCAAGCGTTGATCCACCATAGAAGTGGATTGCACCGTTGGCGATAACCGTTCCAAGGAAGACAGAACTGTCCAATACACTTACGGCACCATCAACTGCCCAGTAGATATTCAAGGCCTTTGCGCCGTTTAGAAGTTTGATCGTCGTAAACGCCGAGACGTTCAGAGCTGCCCTAATCTTTATGATGAAGATGGCATCTGGGTCGCCTTCAGCGTCAAAGGAGAGTTCACCACTGAGTGTTGTGAGGTCTTCACGGCCGTACGTTTTGGAGTAGAGCGTCTGACCATTTCCCATGGTTGCAGTTAACGCCTCATCAAAGATGATGGCATGTGTTGCATCATTCATCAGGTTGTAACCTGTTGTCAGATCATCTTTGGCGGCTAATGCCGCAGCGTCCGCAATGTGCAGCTCGCCTGTATAGATACCCGGTGGAAATCCAGTGAAGGCACCAACATAGGTGCCGATGTTTCCAATAACAACCGTAAGACCAGTGCTTTCAATGGCACCTGCTCCGCTGAATGCGCCATAAGCCTTGGCTGTTCCGAGTTCCGGAGCAACTTGTGCAATCGTCGATGCTGTTGTGAACAATACGATGCACGCAATAAGGAATGCGGCTCGCTTGTAAAAAGCGTAGAAGGGTTTCATAGCAAGGGACTTTACAATGTGGTCGAAAAGCAACAACCTGTGCCACCACGGTGACACGTCTAGTCAGCGAATACCTATTCTTCGCCAACTGACAAAAGCGACATCACAGAATTGATAACAGCAGAGTGCAAACGGCACCTGGGTTCCTCAAAAGACATCCGGGCGTTGGGACTGTACCTCTACTCTCTATGTTCCACTCCCTCTAGCTATCTCTCAACCACTACGTACATCATCACACACTATTCCCCATTCGCTATTCGCTATTCACTATTCGCTATTCACTATTCGCTATTCACTATTCTCTGTTCTCTGTTCACAACGGAATATTCCCATGCTTCTTCCACGGATTAGACTCCACCTTCGTGCGCAGCGTGCGCAGGGCTTTAATGAGCTCAGTGCGTGTTTGATGTGGTTCGATCACATCATCGATATATCCGCGTTCAGCCGCTTCATACGGATTGGCGAACTCCTCGTTATACTGGTCTTGGAGTTCCTGCATGCGTTGTTCCTTGTTTTCGGCCTTATCGATATCCTTGCGATACAGAATCTCAACAGCCCCCTTCGCACCCATAACGGCGATCTCCGCCGAAGGCCATGCTACGTTATAGTCTCCGCGAATGTGTTTTGAGTTCATCACGTCATATGCACCGCCATAGGCCTTGCGGGTGATGACGGTGAGTTTGGGCACTGTTGCTTCGCAGAATGCATAGAGCAGTTTCGCACCGTGACGGATGATACCACGCCATTCCTGATCAGTACCGGGGAGAAAGCCGGGAACGTCTTCAAAGACAACGAGTGGGATGCTGAACGCATCGCAGAAGCGGACAAAACGAGCCCCTTTTACACTACTGTTGATGTCGAGTACACCTGCCATCGACGCCGGTTGGTTTGCAACTATTCCAATAGGCATGCCATCCAACGTTGCGAAGCCCACGATGATATTGGTTGCATAATCGGCATGTACTTCAAAGAAATCAGCCTCATCAACAACATCACGGACAACGTCCTTCATGTCATAGGGCTGGTTGGGGTTGGCCGGAATGATGCGACGGAGCTTCTCACACGAACGATCTGCAGGGTCATTCGTTGGTTTGATAGGGGGCTTTTCGCGATTACTCATTGGCACATACGTCATAAGCTTTCGTACGGCAAGGAGCGTATCAATCTCGTTGTCGAATGCGAAGTGTGCAACACCACTTCGCGAGGCATGTGTTTCGGCACCGCCAAGTTCTTCGAAACTGACCTCTTCATGTGTTACGGTCTTTACTACGTCAGGTCCGGTAACGAACATATACGAGGTTCCCTTTGCCATAAAGACAAAGTCTGTAAGCGCCGGGGAATACACCGCTCCCCCTGCACATGGACCGAGAATCACACTCACCTGGGGGATAACGCCACTGGCCATTGTATTGCGCAGGAAGATGTCTGCATATCCGCCCAAGGACACAACACCTTCTTGGATTCGCGCTCCTCCGGAATCGTTAATGCCGATCACCGGTGCACCGATCTTCATGGCAAAGTCCATGAGCTTGCAGATCTTTTCTGCATGCACCTCGCCCAGTGAGCCGCCATATGTGGTGAAGTCCTGCGAGAATACGCAGACAGTACGGTCGTGTATCGTGCACACACCGGTTACCACCCCATCGCCGAGTGGACGGAGTTTCTCCAGCCCAAACTTCGTTGAACGGTGGCGAGCGAGCATGTCGAGCTCCCGGAACGATGCTTCATCGGCAAGCACCTCAAGACGTTCACGGGCAGTGAGTTTGCCTTTTGCATGTTGTGCATCAATGCGAGCCTGACCTCCGCCAAGGAGTGCCTGCTTTTTCAGTTCTCTCAACTGTTCGATTTTTGCGTCCACGATTTTCTCCGGGTGGTCAGGGGCTCGAAAATAGGCAGTATTTTCGCGTTCTATGATGCACCGCTTGATCTTGATGCTTTCCGGACTCCTCATGATGTTCGCCATTTTTGGACTGGTCATGTGGATCGGCGCCGAGGTTGGTGAAAATGACGAGGCAGCTACCGGGAACATGATTCTCTGCTTCACGATGACGTCGCTCACGTTGGGTACACTCAAGGCCGGACTGTGGATGCGATCCCGAATGAACAGGCGCATGGAAGCAGCTATCACTAAACTCGTCTCGGCCGAAGGGTTTGTTGATGCAGCTTCGTTTGCCGCTGAGATGCAGGTCTCCATGGATGATGCACGCGATGTTCTTGATAAGCGTGCCAGAAAGCATCAATGGCAAAGGACAGAGCTCGAGAATTACAACGCTCGCTATTATCCAAACTGAACGATGATCAACGGCCGGACCATTGCCGTTATCATTCCAGCCCTTAACGAGGAATCGTCTATCGGGCTGGTACTTGATGAAATGCCTACGGAGATGGATCGCATTATTGTGATCGATAACGGCTCCACTGATACCACAGCAGACATCGCTCGTTCAAAGGGGGCTACCGTGGTTCGTGAGCCACATCGCGGGTACGGCGCGGCCTGTCTGCGTGGTATAGCAGCTCTTAAAAGCGCTCCGCCGGATGTAATTCTTTTCTGTGATGCGGACCATAGCGATCATCCGGATGATGCACTAAAGATCGCCTCCGTGGTCTGTTCAGGTTCTGCACAGATGTGTATCGGATCGCGCGTATTGGGTGAACGAGAGCATGGTGCTCTCACACCCCAGCAGATCTTTGGTAATTGGTTGGCGACCACGCTCATTCGATGGAGATGGGGCATGCGGTTCACAGACCTCGGGCCATTACGAGCAATCACGTGGCAATTGCTCACAGAAATGGCTATGGAAGATAAAACGTGGGGTTGGACTGTTGAAATGCAGATCAAGGCCGCACGCATGAACACCTCGGTTGTGGAGCTCCCTGCGCGTTATCGCAGACGTATTGGTCAGTCAAAGATCTCCGGAACACTTGTGGGATCTGCAAAAGCCGGCTATAAGATCCTTCTTACTATCGGACGTTATGCTATCCGTTAGCCTGGTCTGCGTACTCTGGGCCATTGCCACGCTGGCTTGGGCTGTAGGTAGTCTTGTCCTGCTACGATTGCCCCCTTCCCGTCGCAGTAATATCATGCGATGGGGATACACTGGTGTTGCGATCATCATGCTTGCTCTTTCTACACGTTTTGATGTGCTCTCTGATGATGCCTATCGATATCGGTGGGATGGATGGGTGGTTGCACATGGAGTTGACCCATTTTCACATGCACCGGCTGATACTGCGCTAAAAGACTTGGGATATGTATCTGGCAATGGTTCTTCGTATCCGAGCGTAGTCCCGTATGGTCACCTCCGCACGATCTACCCACCAGGTGCGCAGGTTGTTCTTGGCGCGATTACATTGATCAGTAACACCGATGAACGAGTCTTTAAAGTGATCTGGTGGAGTATCATCGTTGTGTTGTTGCTCTTCATCATACGCATGCTGAGGGAAGAACATCGGGCATTGCTGCTTGTAGCTGTCTCGTGTCCAGTGGTCTTGCTCCACGGGATCATGGATATCCACCTTGACGTTCTTATGGCCTTACTTACCGCGATAGCCATCATCCTCAACGGCAGAGATCGCCCCCTCCTAGCATCCATTGTACTTGCCTGTGCCATCACGGTAAAGTTCCTGCCGGTACTCGCAATTCCCATTCTTCTCCATGGGCGTTCTTGGAAACAACGCTTGCTCCTCCTTGGTGTGTTGGTCGGTGTGGTTGCCCTTATCTACGCACCGTACATCAGTATGTCTGTGTTTGGTTCCCTCTCCACCTTTGCAGAAAAGTGGCAATCGAACTCTGCGTTATACTCTCTGTTGAACGTCTTCCTGAACGATACTACCGTTCGTATCGTGATGGCGGTTATGGGGCTTGCCGGCATTATCAAGATCTGGTGGTTGTATCGTTCAGATCCGGCTGCGGCTGCAACAATGAGTGTTATCGTTCTGCTCCTCTGTTCTCCCGTTGTACATCCGTGGTATCTGATTCTACCATTGATCATGTTTCCGTTTGCGCCGCTTAGATCGACATTAGTCTGGAGCTGCACCATGTGCATCTATGGTATAGCCTATACACACTACAAGGGCGATGGAGTGTGGATAGACCACCCCATCGCCCTTGTATGCGAGATTGTTCCGGTTGTTATTGCACTCGCTCTGGATGTGCAACGCGGGCCGTTATTGTTTCGTGACGAGCATCGTGTGAACCTTGCCGGCGTTACGTAGCGTAACAGCATAGGTGCCATTGGCCCCATCAATCGTGACGTGTTGGATCTCGGATGCATTCTGGAGTCGAACAACAACCCTGCCAAGCATGTCTGTTACAGTGATCTCAGCTCCGGCTGCGCCGGCGATAGTCACAGTACCTTGTGTTGGATTAGGATAGAGAGTTACAACCGAGCCGGATTCATCGCTGAATACGCTGGTAGTACCAACGAGGAAGTCTGCCGACCAGCGGTCACAGCCCGTGGAGTCAATGATCTGTACCCGGTAGAGTCCGTCTCCGTTGATGGCAACAGTCTGTCCGGTCTGACCGTTGATTTTGACGCCTTCGCGATACCACTGATACATCACATCATCAACACTACAACGCAGTTCGTCGCCAACGCGAGTCACCGTTGGAACTGGGAGCCCCTTACGAACTACTACCGTGATCGTGTCGGTGTTCTTCACGCAATCATCGAAACCAGTAACCCTAGCATAGACCTGATAGGTTCCTTCTGTGAGACCACCGGTGATGTAGGTGTAGCTTACCACCGACGGATCCTTTGTGCCATTCACATACCACTCGTAGTTCGGATATCCGAAACGAGCTTGGATAAGACTGTCTTGTCCTTCACAGATGTCCAACTGTTCCTTGCGGGGCTTCAGCATGGTAGATGGTCCACAATCAAGGGCAGCCACAAACACATCGATGAATCGCTCGCCTTGGAGCTTTATGCCTTCAAACATGGCCCAAGTTTCGAAAATCCCTGTGACGTATGGGACGTTCTTAGAGTCGATGACAATTGCACGAATCTCATCGTCATATGGACCACCACAACTACGAATCCAATCGATATCGCCGTTGAACATGATACGTGCCGCAAAACCGTCGCGGCCACCAGCCGACTCTTCAACGTTTTCACCAATGGTTGTTGTGCTATCGTAGTATCCGCCGATGAAGACGTTGTTCTTTGCATCTACGGCAACACTCAATCCAACGTCTTCGAATGTTCCGCCGTAGTTCTTCAACAATTCAATTGTTCCAGCCTTACTCATGCGACAAAGGAAGATATCAGACGCGTTCTCTCCGTTTGCGGTAAGTGTCTGCGTATCGAACGTTGTTGTCTGGCTCATGGCACCTGTGAGTACGAGCTTGCCATCGGTCTGGGTTGTGGAGCTGATATACCGATCTGTGCCACTATAGCCGATACGCTTCACCCAAAGTGTGCTACCATTGGCATCAAAGGCACGCACAAAGAAGTCGGCCATGCCGGCAAAACTCTCAATGGTATTATTCCCACCAAAGTTTACCTGACCGATGAACGTGCCCGATGCATAGATACGATCTCCGTTGGGAGATACGGAGATAGCTGTACCCATGTCATTCTCTGTTGAACCGGAGCCTTGCACCCAAACGAAATCTCCATTTGCAGCCATTTTAGCAACAAAGGCATCCAGCTTGCCAACACTTTGGTAGGACTTTGACCCGAATTGACCACGTCCACCAACGCCCCCTGCTACATAGACAGAGCCCAATGAGTCAACAGCAAGGAAGGGAGGTCCTTCGTCGTATGTAGGAGAGCCGAAGACTTTCACCCACTGAAGTGATCCCAGCTTATCGAATTTCGCAACGAACATATCCGTTGAGGACTCATCGAGAGCATCGATGAGTTCGCCGGCGATGAGAGCTTCAACGGCAAAGGAGCCACCGAAATAGTAGTTGCCGTTTTTGTCAACAACGATCGATTGGGCGTCATCGATATCGAAGCCACCATGACCATTGGCAGCAAGGATCTGCCCCTTATTGTTGTATCGTGCAGTGAAGATATCATAGTTCCCATAGGCGGAAACGACCTGTCCACTGAAGTTCATGGAATCTGAGAACGTGCCTACGAGGTGAAGATCTCCACCGGGTGCAATACCCATAGACCAGACCTCATCGAAGCTTGGACCCGTAGCTGGCACAACCCAATTCCAACGTTGTGCCTGGGCTCCGAAGGAACACACAACGATGGCTAAGAAAAGAACAAGCAAGCGTTTGGTGTGGCGCTGTTGCATCATAGACGATCTCCCTTCACAGCAGACTACGGCACTAGTGGTTAGTCCACAAGGCCGCGACCTGTTTTGTTGATGCGATGTTCCTTCTGCAGCTCTTCGATCACTGCATCCAGAATACCGTTGATGAATGTTCCGCTTTTATCGGTTGAATACCGCTTTGCCAATTCGATCACTTCATTGATAGTGACCTTCACAGGAATATCGGCACAGACCGTGAGTTCTGCTACTGCCAATCGCATAAGAACACGGTCCAAGAGAGCAATTCGCTCTAAGTCCCAGTTCTTTGAATAGCGATCAATCAGTTCCGTACTTGTTTCGCGTTGATCACGAGCACCCCAGATCACCGCTCGAGCATATTCGATGTCTTCTTCGGACCATTGAATGGCAACATCAGAGTCGAGCTCGTGTACCACATCAGGATGAAGGATCCGCGAATCGGCCGGTGTTTCTTTTGCGTCAAAGGTTATCTGACGGAAGAACACATGGTTGAAGGCTACATCGAGACTTATCTCGTCGCTCACAGTAGCTGCAAGTACTTGCAACACCTTTTCGCGAGCGAGATGTCGAGACCCCTTGATCGTTGTATTGCGACTGACGGGGAAGTCGTTGTCATTTGGGTTATTGGACAAGTGAGCTCCTGGGTTCAGACGCCGCGGATAGACGGAGATCCGATATAAGTTCCGTGTAGGTGACGAACCTTCATGAGACGCTCTTCAGCGATAGCATTTGATGCTTCGATAGTCAGGAGGTCGCGTTCGCGGGCTGTTACGAGAATGTTCATTGTGATGTCGTATATGCTTTCAGCCTGACGCATCACCTTCTCGCGATCGTAGCCTTCAACTTCCGACGCTACGTTCATCAGTCCACCGGAGTTCACAACGTAATCCGGGGCGTACATAATGTTGCGCTCCTTCAACATCTGTGCGTGCTTCTTCTCATCTTTGAGTTGATTGTTTGCTCCACCGCAAACCACAGCACAGGTAAGGTTCGGAATTGTATCGTCATTGAGGATAGCGCCTAGAGCGTTTGGAGAGAACACATCACATGCTGTTGTGAAGACCGCATCCGGACTGATAAACGTTGCGCCGTGCTTGGTAGCAAGGGTCTTTGCCTTCTCTTCGTAGATATCCGTCAGAAAGACAGTGGCACCATCACGCGTGAGATGTTCAACGAGGTGCGACGCAACATTGCCGGCACCTTGAACAACAACACGCTTGCCGGCAAGCGAATCTTTGCCCCAGGTTGCATGTGCAGCTGCACGCATTCCCGAATACACACCAAGGGCAGTAACTGGGCTTGGATCACCGGAGCCACCTTGTCCGCCAACACCTGTGACGTATTTGGTTTCCATCCGAATCCACTCCATGTCCCGAACGCTGGTACCAACATCTTCTGCAGTGATATAGCGTCCACGAAGTGTCTCAACCATTCTACCGTAGGCGCGGAACATTGCCTCGCTCTTGTCCGTGCGTGGGTCACCAATGAGCACGGCCTTGCCGCCCCCAAGGTTCACACCGCTCACGGCAGCCTTGTAGGTCATACCGCGTGAGAGTCGGAGTGCATCCGTGATGGCCGCTTCGTCGCTTTCATACTTCCACATTCGAGTACCACCTAGAGCCGGGCCTAGGGACGTATTGTGAACTGCAATGATGGCGCGAAGTCCGGTGGTTACATCTGAGCAAAGGACCACTTGTTCGTGACCCATTGACTGGAGTGTTTCAAAGATCTGCATGTTCTTCAGTGTGTGTTGCGAAAACAGGTCCGTAAAATACGAACGGCCACCCAAAGGGTGGCCGCTCTAAGACTCGATCTCGTTTTCGGGATCAATAGCGAGGACCGCGATCGAAACGAGGGCGTTCGTCACGTGGACGAGCCTCATTAACGACGAGCGGACGACCGCCAAGGTTGCGACCGTTCATTGCTTCAATAGCTGAGTTGCCAGAGGCAGCGTCGGCCATTTCAACAAAACCGAAGCCGCGCGAGCGACCGGTGAACTTATCCTTCACAACGGAAGCGGATGTTACGGCGCCGAACTCGGAGAACGTTGAGCGAAGCTCATTGTCATCCATTGAATACGGCAGATTGCCTACATAGATGTTCATACATCGACCCTTTGCGGAACTTTGTTGCGGCATCAACGTTGACACATTGAATTTAACTCGACCTGATGCCCCTACGCCGTAGTTCCGCCTACGACACAGTTATGCAAGATACCCCTAAATGCGAGCAATGCAAGAAGTTTTCCACATTACTTTTTAGAGATGCTTTCTAGGTTCTTTTCAACTTGCGCCCAGTTGACCACATTCCACCAGGCGGTAACGTAGTCTGCCCTCTTGTTCTGGTACTTCAAGTAATAAGCGTGTTCCCACACGTCAATTCCCAGTATGGGCGTTGTACCCCATGCACTTAGCTTCTGTTGATTCTCTGCCTGAAGCACGATTAACCGCTCATCATCGGGTCTGTAGTGCAGTAGCGCCCAGCCACTGCCCTCTACGGCTACGGCCGCTGCACTAAACTGCTTTTTGAAGGCATCAAAAGAACCAAAACTTTCTGCAATAGCCGCAGCCAAACGACCGGTTGGCTCGCCCCCTCCACCTTTTCCGGCTGGCGCCATCACCTTCCAGAACATAGAGTGGAGCCAATGTCCGCCACCATGGAACGCAGCTTGCCGAGACCAATGTTGCACCAACGAGTAATCGCCGGAGATGCGTGACTTTGCGAGTTCTTCTTCAGCTTTATTCAGTCCGTTCACATATGCAAGATGATGTTTGTCGTGATGGATCTGCATCGTTTGCGCATCGATATGGGGCTCTAGGGCTCCAAACTCATATGGCAAGGGCGGAAGCTCATGTTTACCACCACCAGGAATCGGTTCAAATCCTATCGCATGAATGTATGGGGCTGTTGCAGCAGCAAGAGTGCCTAGTGCTGCTGTTGCGAGGAATGACCTGCGGTGGTTCATGGTATGACTCAAAGTTGTGTGATTAAGAATGAGGATGTGCGTCTATGGATTCGCCACGCAGGAAGCGTTCCGCTTCCAATACGTCTTCCTCGCTACCCATGAAACACGGTACACGTTGATGAAGTGATTCTGGTGTGAGATCGAGTATTCGATTCACTCCATCGGTAGCACGTCCACCAGCTTGTTCAACGATGAAGGCCATGGGATTCACTTCGTATACAAGCCGAAGTTTGCCGGTAGGAGATGTATCATCACTTGGATACATAAAGATGCCGCCGTAGTGCAGCGTACGGTGGACATCAGCCACCATGGTTCCTACGTAGCGTAGTGAATACGGTCGAGATCCGTCATGAGACGGACGAAGTAGGTGTGACACGTAGTCCCGCATTCCCTGTGGCCACTTGTAGGCATTACCGCTATTCACAGAGTAGATCTTTCCGCGCTGCGGAATGCGGATCTTTTCGAATGTGAGAAGGAACTCACCAATCGTTGGGTCAAAGGTGAAGACATCTACCCCATTGCCACTTGTATACACAAGCTGCGTGCTGGAGCCATACATGGCATACCCTGCGGCTACTTGCTTCCACCCCGGCTGTAAACAATCCGCCATTTCACCCGGTGTATTCAAGTCCGGATCAATACGCTTGTAGACGGAAAAGATGGTTCCTATGGAGACATTCACGTCGATGTTGGACGAACCGTCAAGAGGGTCAAAGACAAGCACATACTTTCCCTTGCGGTACTCATCCGGTATGGCCATCAAACCATCAGCTTCTTCGGATGCCATCACGCAGAGATGGCCGCCGTGATCCATCGCTCTGAAGATCACTTCATTGGCATGGATATCCAAGCGTTTCACGCGCTCGCCATGCACGTTGGTGTCTTCTGTTGTACCGAGAATGTCATTGAGCCCGGCACGCCGAACATCGCGTGCCAATATTCGGAGCGCAAGCGTGAAGTCACGCAGCAGGTATGAGAACTCACCCGTGGCTTCGGGGTGGAGAGCCCCCTCTTCCGTGATATGCCGCTCGATAGTTATGAGCTTGGAGGTCTTGAGGAACGGCATAGCTCAGGGCTGATCTTGGCGAACACTCAGAACCGGACACGGTGCTTTTCGGAGGACGCGCTCCGTAGTGGAGCCGAAAAGGAAATGCTCCAGACCACTACGTCCATGGGTTCCAATGGCAATGATGCTGATGTTGTTCTCTTTGGCGTAGTTGCAGATTTCGTCCGAAGCGCGACCCTTCCGAACAGTTGTCAGCACAGTAAAGCCCTCCTTTTTGAGGTCTTCTGCTAGTGCCGCCAGCTCCTTTTCTGCATTTGTCTGAAGCTCCAGCTCTATGTCAGCAAAGCCAACCTGGGCATAGCTCCAATCTGCAGGGTAGACAACGGGTTCAACGATGTGAACGAGGTGAAGTGAGGCATTTGTGCCACGAGCCACTTCTTTGGCTAGGGCAAGTGCCTTTCCGGCGTTCTCCGAAAAGTCGGTCGGAACAAGGAGAGAGGAGACGGTGAGCATGGCTTTTGCTAGTTTGTTTGAGCTTCGTGCAAACTAGCAAACCACGTGATTCACCCGACAATTCGTTCTAAGACATCTCCATGACCTTTTCTGAGCGCCTCACCACACTTCATTTCTGGACCGTCCTTGCTACGGCATTCGTACTTCCGCTTGTTCTCTGTGCTCAGCCTACAATAGAAGGTTGGCAGGCACTAAGAAACAATGAGCTCTCTCGTGCAAGAGATCTACTGACGCAGGCCACCATTGCCAACCCCAAGGATTCTAGGGCATGGTTTGGGCTTGTCTATGAGGCGAGTATCCGGGGAAGCGATTCTGCATCTTGGAATGCTCTTCGGCATGCCTTGGAGTCCGTTGCCAATCCAGCCCCCTATCTCTATGCTACAATGTCCACATCTCGATTCGGAACAGCACTCAACAAGCCAGCATGGGGCGCTGTGAAATTCTTGGAAGATGTGGTGGAAGATCCTGATGAACAGGGCATTCTTGCGGCAATGGCCTACGAACGACTCGGTTCGATTGACGAGTCCAAAGAGCGAATTGCGGACGCGAAGGAAAAGTATGGGAAGATCGGCGCTTTGCTCGACTGGCGAATTGTAGGTCCGTTTGACAACATCTCAGGATCGGGACACGAGAAGGTCTTTCCTCCTGAACGATTTGACGATACGAATGCTGTTTACAAGAACGCCAACGGTGGTGAGATCCGCTGGCAACATCCTCCGGCACAGCGACTTGATCTTTGGATCGATTTCACCTACTTCTCGTCCACACACCGAGGTCAGTTCTACTCAGTAGCCTACGTAAAGAGCCCAACGCAACAGAAGGTTCAGATGCGTCTCGGCACTTCCGGATCTTTCAAGCTGTTTGTGAACGACAAGTCTGTTCGTGAATCGTTTGAAGAACTCAACAACGATCTCGACACCTATATCACAGAGTGCACACTGAATGAGGGCTGGAACAAGATCCTCGTAAAGGTGGGTGCAAGCGAACTGGACCGCTGCAACTTCTTGCTCCGTATCACTGATGAACGTGGTGTGCCGATCAAGGACCTTACCACAACAACACAGCCGCAACAATTCACAAAGACAGATCCAAATCCACGCATCATAGACAACGCCTATATCGCTTACTTCAATGAAAAGATCTCAAAGAACCCGGACCACATAGAGAACTACCTTCTGTTAGCAGAATCACATCTGCGCAATGACAATGTAAACGACGCAATTCTTGTCCTTCGTAAGGCAAGACAGATCGCACCCGAGTGCATACTCATTGACAACCTCTTCCTTGAAGCCTACAATAGAAGTGATAGACCGGATGATGTTACCGCTCTCGTCGAACACATTTCATCCGTTGCACCTGACCTGCCCCTTGCCATCATGTATCGGTTCAACGAAGCCATTTCGCAAGACCGCAATGACGAGGCAGATAGCATTCTTACGATCCTTAAGCGACGGGATTCAACAAGTACCACGTACTTCGAATCGGCGATGTTGATCGCACAACGCAAGTCCGACCTTCAACGATTCACGGATCTTCTGCATCGCGCATACGAACTGTACCCATCCAGCTTCCTCTATGCATCGTTAAGCGCAACGATGTCTGAACAAGCAGCCCAAGGTCCGCAGCGCTCAATCGAGATCATGCAACGCCACCTCTCAGCAAACGTTACCTTCCGTGGACTCGAGGCATTAGCTCGCTTCTATGTTGAGGCCGGCGAACTATCAACAGCTCTGAAGACCTATGACCGGCTCTTTGCCCTTGTGCCTCCGGGTTGTGGTTTTCATTCGTCTATTGCAGACATCTACATCGACAAAAAGGAATGGGGCAATGCATTGTCCTCAATCGACCGTGCGATTGCAATCGCACCAAACATCAGTGCCTTCTGGTACAAACGTGGTGTAATCCAGAAGAGTCTCGGACAGAATGCGTCCGCCATCAGCGATCTTGAACGTTCGCTTGCAATCGATCCGTCCAACTTTGAAACACGTGAGTTGATTCGCGACCTCAAGGGAAGCCCTCACCCATTTACATACTTCCCAACAGCAAACATCGACAGCATCATCAGCAATGCGCCTGAGGCATCAGCCTATCCAGACGATGCTGCTATCTATCTCTACGATGCAAAACATCGAGTGGTCTATAACGGTAGTCGCTGCGAAGTCCAGCGCGAATATGTGGCACGCATATTCACGATAGAAGGCATCGACGATTTCAAGGAGGTCTACCTCCCTACAAACAGCAGCCTAGTAGTTGAGAAGGCTGTCGTGAGAAAGTCGCGCGGTCGCGAGATCCCTGCCGATAGAGGGTCGGGACAACTCGTCTTTAAAGGTATTGAGCCAGGCGACTTCATCCACGTTCGTTACCGTCACCTAGAAGCAGAATCTGGAAGGCTCAGCGCTTTCTTCTCTGACACGTACCCATTCAACGGTTCGTATCCGAAACTCTACTCTCGCTTTGCGTTGTTAACTCCCGCACTAGAGCCGTTTCAATGGCGCGCCTACGGTCTTGAAACCGAGATGGCAACCACAAAGAATGCCTACGGTGAACTCGCGGTTTGGGAATCACGCAACCAACAAGCAATCGACTACGAAGAGGACATGCCAAGCATGTATGATGTTGATAAGCGCGTTGAGATCTCCAGTGTTCCTAATTGGGAAGAGATCATCATGTGGTACTACGACATCGCGCGGCCAAAGACCCGGTCGTCCCTTGAAGTACGCGAACTCATGGACTCGCTCTTCCCGCGAACAGCTTCGTACTCACGTGAGGAGATCATCTCCGGTGTGTATCGGTTCATCACCAAGGACATTCGCTATAGCTACGTTCCATTCCGCCAGTCGGGCTATGTACCCCAAAAGGCAGAACGCGTAATCAACACGCGCATCGGCGATTGCAAGGATGTGGCTACGCTGTGCATTTCAATGCTCGCTGAACGGAACATCACGTCCCATCATGTCTTGGTTCAGACGCAGACGTCACCATTTCAACGTCAGCCCCTTGCCAGTATTCCTTTCGACCATGTGATTGTTGTGATTCCGGGAGATTCCATCCCGCTCTTCCTAGACCTCACCGCGGATAATGTTCCGATCGGAAACGTTCCGCATGCAGATGTCAATGCATTTTCCCTCACTGTTCGGCCGGGTCTTCGCGAACCGATGAGGCTCTCCAAACAGTACTTCCGTCCAAACACCATGACGGTGGAAACCAACGTGAACATCTCGGATGATAACTCTGCCGTGATCACGCAGATCTACACGGAGTCGGGCGCCGGCACACAGATGTATCGTGCTGCATGGAGGGATCGTACGGAAAAGGAACGCGATAAGGGAATCGTAGAAATGCTCAGCGAAGACTATCCTGATGTTGAACTCCGCTCGGTGGAGATCGATGATCTCGACACGCTCACTCCAACACTTCGATTCGCTATCACCTTTTACGTGCCGAACTACATGATGGAGGCAGGGGGCTTCCTCATCGCTCGTTTGCCGTGGGATAGGCCCATCATGCCAGTTGCTGCACTTTCGTATGAAAAACGTCTGCAG
>CALMZQ010000014.1 GCA_937870915.1 uncultured Ignavibacteria bacterium | reverse complement strand
CCCATTAATATCATATCGGAGCGTGGTAGCGAGTCCCATGTCATTGTTGAAGGAATCCTTCTTCATCTTTACAATCGAGTCCTCATCTGGGATTGCCGTAAATGTTATCAACCCAGTTGAGTCATTACCTTTGACATAGGGGAGCTCGATTCTGCAAACCACATTTGTGTCATGAGGGATTGATGGATTTGTTCCGACCAGAACTGCACACTCCATTGAGACAAGCAACATCATGGTATTTTCCTGTCGGTATTTATCAATAGCTGTTGGAACCCACATTGTCAATTGATCGTCTGGGTACACACTATCAAGTGCCACAAAAGGGATTGTATCCGTGCTTGATGGCGCAAGGCGGTAATACAACTGGCCGCTTCCTTCAATCGTTCCTCCATTATGGTATTTGAACCCAAACACACCACCAGTGGTGTCGCTAGGTTCAATATCAAAATCACCAATGGAGTCATTGAATGTCAGCCATGGATCAAAGCGAATTGCATTCGCTTCACAATATCGCGAGCCAGCGTTACTAAGACTGTCGTACGTTGAAATGCCTCGAACTGCCGGTATTAGGAGCATACCTGGAACGTATGTGCGTCCAAAAACTCTCTGCATATCGTCGACTGTAGAGTTAGTGATGGTATACATATCCGTATAGTCATGGATATGCCAGACCGTTGTTCCGTACTTCTCTCCCAATCTTTGATGAGGCGCACTCCAGTTCCAACCCATTAGAAATCGCTTCGATTCCGTAGAGTCCGATGAAACCGCAAACTGCTCAAGCCAGCGAGACTCATATGTACTGCTTCCTACCACCCAGTTAAGATCCGGTAGTCGCGTTGGGGCTACGGTCTGCGCCCCCATACCCATTGTAAACGTGCAAATACAAATGAGGAGACCCGAGAGGAACGAAGTACTATTCATGTTGCATCTCTATAGTTTGAAGACATCAGGAAGCACCAACCTCCTGCCATTGATTAAGCACTTCAGTCCAGCATCAACTTAACTGAGCTCTTAACTCCCTTTGATGGCGCAACAATCGTTAAGATGTACATGCCGGGAGCGGGTTCAACACTCAATCTCGATTCTATCTGGCAGGCAGAGGCATTATCACTTAGCGCATCAAACTTCCCCTCTGCCAGCTTGTTCATTGAAGAATTGAAGAGATTCCATATTGCTCCGCTTTCCTTTATCAATTCGCAATCGTTGGTCCCAAGCCTGATAGTAAGCATCGTTGTTTCGGGACCTCGTCGAACGTTTGGATATCGAAGGGTGCCCAGCTCCTCTTCAACGCTCACGGGAACAATACGTGTCGTGATCTGACGTGCAGATACCTTTGTACTATTTCTTACGATATCATATGCCTTACTGAAATCGTCATTAAAGTACGTAGTGTAGATCTCGGTTCTCGCCGTCGCATTTAAAACCCCCACACAGAACACATACGTACCGTTACCGTAAACCGGGTGTGATAGCCAAGCAACAAACCACGAGTCGTCCGGCCCGAATCCCCACAGAGGACCGGCTCCTCCTTCGTAGTGTGGATCAAAGATCTTGGATCCGGATTCAATGTCCCAGACAGTAAACCCTGGCTTTATCGGTCTATTCAGAGCGTCTCGGTAGCCCCTACCACAGTACATTAACATGCGGCCACTATTCGACAACGCCAATTCAGAATCCTCGACGTCTGAACCATAGTTTGCAACGAACGTGCGGAACACCTCTCCTGGATTGGAAAGCCATGATACCCGACATTGGCCGTAGTTCTCGTCATTTTCAGAATCCGGGCCATCCCAGGTAGCACAAACCGTCTCATTGTCATCAAATGGCGTCTTGCGCCATGGAAGACCAGGTATGATCCATGATGTGTCGCGTTCACGGTCTATGATCTTTACGCGAAACATATAATCCCACGGTACTACAACATATCGACCAGAAGGAGAAACCGACACTCGTGAGAATGGCCATTCGATCCATCCCTTACCTCCAGGGCTACCCGGCTGACGGCAGAGGTCTTTGGCAAGGATCGTCTTGGAGGGGTAGTCCATAATCATTGCATCTCCGCGGTTGTCATCGAGAGGATAGTACCTATACATTAAGCATAGTATTCTTGCATCACGTGAACAAGCAACATCCAACGCGTTTGTCTGTGACGACGTGCCGAGCATTATACTATCAACGATAGCGCCATCAGATGCCCTCAATACGTACACTCCGTCATTTGTGGCAGTGAACAACAATCCGGCGTCCTCGGCATACGCGGTTCGTGCGGACTCAAATGACTTAGCCGGAGTATTTGTGTTCCAGAGTCTGGTTGTGTCGTCGATCACTAACGGTTGAGAATGAAGCACATTGACTTCATTGAGAAGACCCACAACAAGCATGATACATAGCAGATTGGAAATCATTAAAGTCTCCTAAGTAAGATACACACGAGGCATGGCGGTGATAATGTATCAACAATCTAACTACAACCTTCAACATTTGCATTATCGAACGGCGGGCCATGTGACGCTTGTCTACAACTCCCCATTGAATCTTTTTGATGCCTAAGTCCAACCTGCTCCGCTTAACCTAAATGATGATCGCAATTCCATCAACGGACAACTTTACAATCACCCCCATACCCTCTCAACGTCCTCTTTCCGCCCCTTCTCGTTCAGCGAAGTTTACTTCTTCATGGTCTTTAAGCTCTTGTGGCCTGTGAAGCTCATCACGACCTCGTAGCGCATGCCCCTTTCAAGGGAGATAGAGACAAAGGTTTTACGGGCGACGTGACTGGAGAGGAACTCCCACTTGGGGCAACGTTTCCCGGTTAACGTCATACCGCTCCTACGCACGTGGCGGAATGGGCTGTCAAGACCTGCGGTCTTGCCGAGTGCCTACTCACTGCTTCATAGGTTCACACTTTCTTCAGACGCTTGCTGCTCGGATATAAAGGTGTCCGCCGTGACCAGATCTCCTCTTTCCTGATGAAATCACTGGGCTTCAATATGCAATTCCCAACGGGTTTTGGCTTCAATCATCGCTGCACCTCTATCAAGAACAGAAGCAATGCAGGCACGATCAGCCGGTGAGCGCGTATCTACATAGTTCTGCCAAAGCACGGTGTCCGTCCAAGCCAATGACTGTCGGCGGAGTAGAATCGCCTGTTGGCCGCGAAGGCTCTCGTCTTCGATCTTCCAGATCAGTTGCCGGGTTTAGACGTCTAATTCAATCAAGTCATGTCAAACGTGACCGAGAGTGCGTTCCAAGCACCAGGGAGTGAGTCAGAGACCCTTTTGCCTCGCTTGGGCATCAATCACGACCCGGAGCGATTCCGCCCTGACCTAGGGTTGTTACGGACGTTTTTTTTGAGGGGGGGGAACATGATAATGTCATGTTCAACAACGGCATCACTTTTAAAATCTCTAACACGAACGAGCCGCGCGTACTGATGCACGCTAGAACCCGGAATTCGAAGTTGGAGGGCACGTCCCTTGCTAGCCACATCAGTAGTGCCCGTTGAGTTGTGCCTCCGAAACAGCACGATCAGCGTCACAGGATTCGGTCTGAACTTCTCAATGTCTGCGGGGATCGTCTCCCTGAAGTCCGAGGTGGTTTGATGCCAAGCCATGAAGAACGACCACCTGCGGGCACCGTCTATCACAGATCGTTTGGAGGTATGATCTTCCCCGTTTCGTTGTCAGTTGGTTCGATCTCCATTGCTAGTATCACAGTGGAGGTTCGACATGGAAAAAGGGAAGCGGGGCTATCGTTATGAGGAGGCCTTCAAAAGCGAAGCAATCGCCCTGGACATCGAGGAACACATCCACCTATCACAGGCCGCAAAGCAGCTTGGGATTGCTGATCATACTCTACGCGATTGGATAGCCCAATCCGGCTCAGCAGGCAAGGACGCCTCGCAGCAAACGAATGGACAACGTATCCGTGATCTTGAGCCAGAGACCGCGATGCTACGACAGGAAAGGGCCATCCTAAATGAGACTTTATCTGACTTCAGTCAACGCCCGAACTAAACTACCGTTTTATAGATGAGCGTCGGGAGAAATGGCCACTAAGTGTCAAGCGTTGAGTGTGAGTCATCATGGCTATTGCACCTGGAAGCGACGGGATCAATCACGCAGAACCATGCACCATGCAACGGTACACTTGCGCATGAAACGCATCTACGAATAGAGCAATGGTTCACACGGCAGTCCTCGCATGACACGCGTACTGCGCAACGAAGGTGAAATCATTTCTCGTAAAACGGTGGAGCAACTGATGGGGCGCCGAGAGCTTTCATGCTAGCCGTAAGTGTCGCTATCGTCCGACGACAGCCGATGAAGTCAACGGTTCTTTCTTCGAATGGATTCTAACAATGCCAGTATTGGTGCGTTAGAGATATCAGGTGGTATGACAGGCGTTGAATCCGGGTCAATTGCACCAGCATCCATGGAGGCCAAACCGATTTCCCACGCGTTCAGGAAATTGATTTCCGCGATGTCAATTGACAGCGATGAATCAATATCAGGTGGATTCTTAGAAGTACCATCGCGTGGCATAGCAGCTGGTTCTAGTCGTATGGATTTCACCTTCGGATACCATTCAATCAGGGAATCGAGAGTTTTCGAAGACGGTGGATCGA